>JAZPXS010000283.1:0-22354 GCA_045543775.1 Clostridia bacterium | reverse complement strand
AGCAAACAGAACTTGGAAGGCTAATGTAAGACCTGTAAGAACTGTTATTAACGGTACATCTAAGAAGATGCACATTTGCACAAGCTGCTTAAGAACATTAAAAGCAGGTAAAGCAATATAATCACTAAACTATTAATAATTGAAATAAGGACTCAAGTGTATGCTTGAGTCCTTATTTTTTTAGATTTTAAATATCTTCTTAAGTACGCTTTTTACAAATCCGGGAAAGTTAAGTATTACTACCTTCATAAAGACACTCCTTTTTTCAGCAACACTTTTTAAGTGCAATACAAAGTACAATGATAAGTACACATTCAACAACTGCAATCACAGTAGGCGGAAGAAAAAAAGCCATTAGAATACCCAGAACAAACCCCAGAATACCGATTACAAAAACACCCATTCCAAGCTTTTTAAAAAACACTTCACCATCCCCCTAAATCCGAACCCGTTTTGGGTGCGTGTTTTTACGCCACTGCTTTGTTAAAATACTCGCAAATGCGTCAACACTGTTATAATATGCACCTTCCCGGATTAGTGTTACTGCTCCCGTGAATTAGAAGAATTGTTGCGTGTAATGTATGAAGAATAAAGCTCTGCAAGCGTATTCAAAAATATTCTGTCTATCTGCCCGTTTGGAGTTATGCCGGATAGTATCTGTATTTTCTCTACCTGTGCCTGAGTTGCAGAGTCAAATACTCCGGTTACTTCCAATGCATCTATATTGTCAAACTCGTCGGAAAGTGCCAGAATCATTGCCTGTATAACATACAGACTGCGGCCTCTGTCGCCGGGTGATATGGGGACAAGACTTTCGTCTATTATAAAAACACTGTTATTGCGTCTGTTATTTTGGATATCCTTTTCGGAAATCTCAACAATTTTGTCCCAGGTATCGTTATCCACTGTGCCTGTTTCGTAAAGATTGTATTTTCTCTGAAAGCTTTGCACACTGTCTTTGGTAGTCTCACCGTATATGCCGTCGGGAATGACGGTTACTATATCTTCATCAAAAAAGGAAATATCTCTCAGGAGTCTCTGAATGTAGCGAATATCTTCCATATCTATTAACCTCCTACTGTTGCTCCGGGAAAAGACGGTGCGTTGATATCGGGAATAAGTACGGTGTTTCTTACTCCGTCGTAGTATCTGTACAGCTCCTCCCAGGTTCTCCTGCCAACTATTCCGTCGGGAACTATTCCTGCAGTACGCTGAAATCCAATGACCGAATCACGGGTAAATTCCCCGAAATAGCCTGTTATGGGTACAGAGGGAACAGTGTCGTAAAACTCACTTATCACTGACAAAAAGTACTGCAATGTTGCAACATAATCATTTTCATCCCCAAGTCTTAATGCACCGGGAAAATCAAGAGAAGAGCCGAAAATGGTAACTCCCACACTGTCAAGCTCCGAAAGTCGAAGAAGACCGGTATAGAGCATAACAAGCTTGTTCCATGTTGCCTGACCTACTACTCCGTCAGGGGTAAGGTCAAAAATTTCCTGAAATGTTCTGACCGCCCTCTCGGTACTCTCTCCAAAAACTCCGTCCACATCCACACGGGGTATTGCAGGATAATTCCGTGATATGGTGTTTATTTCCCTCTGTATAACCGTTACTGCATCTCCCGAATCTCCACGTCTTATGGGATATCCCGGATAGAGTGTCTGTATATCTGTTATAGGAGTATTTTCCACAAGCTCAATATCATCACCGTAGTAATATTTAAGGATACCAATGGAATTATAACCCTGCCGTGCAAGGTATTCACTCCCCCACTGGGAAAGCCCGTTGCAGGTTACGGTGGTACCGTTGCAATATTTGGCAGCAAGGGGTTCAATGTTTCCTATTCTGCGTATGTATGTAGTAAAAATATTATCTACAATACGGCTTATATTTTCAAAAATTGTTCTTCCGTTTATAAACTTCTGGTCATAGGCGGTGGAGCTGGTTATATCAAAGTCATAACCTCTGCTTCTGTAGAAATTGGTGTAAACCCTGTTTAATGCATAGGATATCTGTGCATATATGTTTGCATATATTGCAGATTCATTCCAAGTAGGATATATTTCGCTGGATGCCACATTTTTTATATATTGCGAAAAGGGCAATGTGACATTTTGTGCATTGGAGTCCGGAGGCCCCAGATGAACAGTGATGGTCTGAGGTATGGACGGAGTAACTACAACTGCCATAAATTCTCCCTCCTTTTTTATAAATTCTGAGGCGTCTGTACAAATTCCTCATACCTGTTTCCTGCGTTCTGATTGTCGGGAAGAGGTATGAGGGGGGTGTCAACCACGGTGGTCTGCCCTCCGAAAATCTGCACATCCTTGATTTCTACTGTGTAAAAGCCTTCCTTGTCAACTCTTACATCCACTGTTGCAAAAACCGCAGCATCTGACGGTTCAAGGGAGAGTGCCTCATCCGGTGCAGAAATTGTTATAGGTGCAATGAGACCGTTTCTGTCGGTTGTTCTCTTGCCTATTATCTCCTGCGTGCCGTTTTCTCTTTTTATTACAGTAATGATTGCCCCCTCCACGGGAAGTGAAGAGGTATAAATTCTTGAAGTAAGATATCCGTTTTGTGCCATAGAAAAAATCACCTCGTAACAATATATGTTACGAGGTGATTTGGATATACCATTATTTAACCACTATATTCACAAGTCTTCCTTTAACCACGATAACCTTGGCAACGGTCTTATCGCCTATTGCTTCCTTTACCTTTTCGTCAAGGAGAGCTATCCCTTTGATACCTTCATCATCCAGTGAGGATGCAACATTGATTTTTCCCTTAATCTTGCCGTTAACCTGAACAACAAGCTCGATTTCATCCTTAACAAGAGCGGTTTCGTCAAATGTTACCCATTCCTTTTCATGAACGCTGCCCTCTCCGCCCATAAGGAGCCAAAGCTCTTCTGTAACATGGGGAATAAAGGGAGCAAGCATTGTTACAATATCTACAGCTGCTTCGCTAAAGAGAGCATCATTTGTACCCTTGTATGCGTACATAGCGTTTACAAGCTCCATAATACCGCTTATTGCAGTATTGAAGTTGAAACGGATGCTTATATCGTCTGTTCCCTTCTTCTTGGTGTAGTTGAGAACATAGCGGAGCTCCTTGTCCTCAGCACTGAGACTGCTCTTGTCGTAAGATGTATTCTTAATATCAATTCTATCCAGATTATCTGTAATAAGACGGAATACTCTGTTTATAAATCTGTAAGAGCCTTCTACTGCAGTATCACTCCACTCAAGGTCTCTTTCGGGGGGAGCTGCAAAGAGTATAAAGAGTCTTGCAGTGTCTGCACCGTATTTATTGATAATTTCCTCAGGACTTACTACATTGCCCAAAGATTTACTCATCTTGGTGCCATCCTTTAATACCATACCCTGAGTAAGGAGGTTGTCAAAGGGTTCATCCACAGGTACAAGTCCCATCTTGTGAAGAGCCTTGGTAAAGAATCTTGCATAGAGAAGGTGAAGGATTGCGTGTTCTACACCGCCTATATACTGGTCAACGCCCATCCAGTATTTGAGAGCATCAAAGCTGAAAGGCTCATCTGCATTTTTGGGATCGCAGTATCTCAAGAAATACCAGGATGAACATACAAATGTATCCATTGTATCGGTTTCTCTCACACCCATCTTGCCGCACTTGGGGCAGGGAGCATTTACAAAGGTGGGGCTGGTGGTGAGGGGGGATTTGCCCTGACCGGTAAACTCTACATCTTCGGGAAGAAGTACAGGGAGGTCGGACTCGGGAACGCCGACTGCACCGCAATCCTCACAGTATATAACAGGGATAGGTGCACCCCAGTAACGCTGTCTGGAAATAAGCCAGTCACGAAGACGGAAGTTAACCTTGCTTTCGCCTATTCCCTTTTCGTCCATATAGTCTATTATTTTTGCCAGTGCCTCACGGTTACCCATACCGTCAAAGTCACCGGAATTAACCATAATTCCCTCAGCTTCAAAGGATTCTGTCATAGTATCGGCATCTATATTATTGCCATCGGGAGTTATTACAACCTTTATGGGAAGATTGTACTTTCTTGCAAATTCAAAGTCTCTCTGATCGTGGGCAGGTACCGCCATTACAACACCTGTACCGTAGTCGGTAAGAACGTAGTTTGCAAGATAAAGGGGCACCTTGTCTCCGGTTATGGGGTTAATTACATAACGTCCGGTAAACACACCCTCTTTTTCTGTTTCGGAGCTTGTACGCTCAATTTCGTTCAAAAACTGCATTTTGTGAATAAATTCTTCACACTTTGCCTGAGTTTCAAGTCCTTCCACAAGCTTCGGAACTATGGGATGCTCAGGAGCTATAACCATATAGGTTACACCGTAGATTGTGTCAGGTCTTGTGGTATATACGGTAAGCTCTTCGTCCATTCCGTCCACCTTAAAGGTAACCTGAGCACCGCGGCTCTTGCCAATCCAGTTTGCCTGCATGGTCTTAACCTTTTCGGGCCAGCCTTTTAATTTATCTAAATCCTTGAGAAGCTCATCTGCATATTCGGTAATCTTGAAGAACCACTGCTCCAAATCCTTTTTACCCACTTCGGATTTGCATCTTTCACACTTGCCGTTGACAACCTGCTCATTTGCAAGAACTGTCTGGCAGGAGGGACACCAGTTTACATAGGATTTCTTTTTATATGCAAGGTCGTGATTAAAGAACTCAAGGAAAAGCTTCTGGGTAAACTTGTAGTAATCGGGCTTGCAGGTAGCAACCTCTCTGTCCCAATCATAGCTAAGTCCCAGAGTTTTGAGCTGAGTTCTCATATTTTCTATATTGGAGTCTGTCCAGTCCTTGGGGTTTGCTCCGTTTTTGATAGCGGCATTTTCCGCAGGGAGACCAAAGGAGTCCCAACCCATAGGATGAAGAACATTGTAGCCGTTCATCTTCTTGAATCTCGCCACAACATCACCTATGGAGTAGTTACGCACATGTCCCATATGGAGATTTCCCGAAGGATAGGGGAACATTTCCAGTGTGTAGTATTTTGGCTTATCATTTATTTCTGTTTTGAAAGCCTTTGTTTCTTCCCATTTTGCCTGCCACTTTTTTTCTATGGCACCAAAATCATAATTCATATTCTATCATCCCTTCAAAAGAATTATATAAATTCCGAAATATCTATATCTTTTGCATCCGTCCAGAGCTTTTCTATACCATAGAATTCTCTGGATTCCGTGTTGAATATATGAACGATAACATCACCGTAGTCCATAAGAATCCACTGGGATGCTCCCTGAGAGCCGGGATTATGAAGTGAAAATCCCTCCTCACCAAGCTTCTCCTCTATTTCGTCATATATTGCACCCATCTGTGTGCCTGAATTTGCGTGGCAGATAACAAAATAATCTGCCAGGGTGGTAAGCTCCTTTATTTCCAGAAGCTTAATATCGTTTGCCTTTTTGTCATCGGCACATTTTACTATCTTTGCAGCAAGAGAAAGTGTATCCATATGATACCTCCTATATTTCTTTACCAACTACTATTGTCACGTCGCACTTTGACTCCTTATTGGGATTGAGTGCATATTCGCTCTTTCCGGTGAGTTTTGCAACAGTTGCCGCAAAAGCTGATTTTTTACGTGCGATAACAACTGTTTTGTCCCGGACGGCTTCCGTCTGAGTAATCCCAAGAACATTAAATCCATATTCTCCAAGACGGTCTGAAAGCTCATGAACATCAACAGTACCGCCGGAGCAATCCAGAATTTCAACACTGGTAAATCTATTTAAAAATAACTTGTGCGGCTCAAAGCTTCCGGCATCTGTATACTCTGTTATGCCGGAAAGGAATGCTTCTTCAAGCTCCTCTTCATTCTTCTGCTCTGCAGTACCTCCGGGAACAAAATGCTCTCTTGCAAGGGCATAGTTTCCATCATAATCGGGAATCACATATGAGCCTCCTCCTATATACTGAGGAGTACCCACAAGCTGATAGGTATTTATATTGTCTCTGTCTATGGAAAATATGTGAGGAGCATATGCCAGAAGCTCGTTAAGTGTAAAATTGGTGTACACTATATTGGAAATGTCCTCAACAAGGTCGCTTATCTTAAAAACATTGGTAAGACTGAAAAGCTCATCAACCGTTGCCTGTATAAAATCGCTCTGAACTCTCATTCTGGCGATATCGCCCTCCGGGTATCTTCTGAAACGGACAAGCTGTTCTGCCTTGTCCCCGTCAAGGTGCTGCATACCCTTGTTAAGATGGATATAAAGGTCCTGTGTGGGGTCCTCATAATGCATATCCTGAGGTACATCAAAATCCACACCGCCGATTGTATCTATAAGATTACGGAATCCCGAGGTATCAACGGCAACATACTTGTTGACGGTAATTCCTGTAATCTGCTTAACTTCCTTAAACACGGTTTTTTCCTTATTGTGTCCGTATGCAGAGTTTATTTTCTTGTCACTTCTTCCGTTATCCTTCACATATGTGTCACGGGGTATCTGGAGCATATTGATTTCCCCGTCGGCGACGTTGAGCTGACCTAAAATCATTACATCGGCTCTTGTTCCGCCCACATCGAGTCCTAAAAGCATTGTATTTATATGGGTAAAGTTTGCCGCAGGGGAAAACTCATATCCAAAAAAAGAACCGCCGCTGGTGCATACATAGGCTGTGATAAGGCACATTGCCGTAACACCAAAAGTCAGTATTAATGATGTAAGCAGCTTAAAAAAAGATTTTGTACTCATTTTTATCTCCTGTTCAATATTGCAAGGGTATCGGGATGAACCTTAAGTCCCCTTGCCTCCACAAATTCCACTGACATCTTTGTATATTCCTTAACTGCATATTCAAGAGAAGTCTCTGCAATTTCCCTCAGGAATTCAACATTTGCGTAACTTCTGCCCGGCTCTATGGCATCTGCAAGATAAACTATGGCACACAGCCTTGTCATATCTGCCTTGCCCGTAGTATGGTAGTATATTGCATCAAAAATATCGTCATCCACACCCCAGAGTTTTCTGGCTTCATAGGCACCGACAAAGCTATGCCATATCTGGGGAGAAGCTTTTGTGACTTCATCGGGAATTATCCCGTATTCATCCATCCTGCTCCTTAGTTCTTCCTCAGAAAGGCCCTTGGCACAATCGTGCAACAGTCCTGCAAGATATGCCTTGTCTCTGTCCTCACCGTGCACGTCAGCAAGATGCCTTGCCGTGTGTGCAACACGCATAGTATGTTCAAACCGTGATTTTTTAAGTCCAGTTTTGAGATACTGTGCAATACTCTCATAGCCGGTATATAGACCGTTTGATATTATATATTCCTTTACGCTGTCCGGAAGTGCTCTGTCCCATATTCCGCCGATATCACTACGGATATCCGTGGAGGATATATCCTCATATGGCATAGAGGCTATGCGAATTTTGGTACCGTAAAGTTCTCTGTATCTCTGTGCCAGTGCCAAAAGCTCACTGTCACCCTTGCGACGGAATACGACAAAAGTATTTTCCGAAAGAAGCTCCTTGTATTTATGCCATTTGTCTATGGTGAGGAGTGAATCTGCACCCAGTACAAAAAAGGTGTCCTCGCCGTATTTCTTTCTGAAATACCGCATAGTATCTACCGAATAGCTGTGCTTTGAGGTATCCGCTTCGTAATCGGATACTTCCACCTTTTCCATATCCCCAAATGCAGACACAAGCATATTGTATCTGTGTTCAAAGGCGGTCTTGTCCTTATCCGCCTTGTGAGGAGGATTGCCGTTTGGAAGAACAATAAGCTTATCCGGATTAAACTCCTTAAAGACATTCTCTGCCATACGGATATGCCCGAGGTGGACGGGATCAAATGTACCTCCGAAAACTGCAACTGCCAAGCTTGTCACCCTTTCCGGTAAGCTTTTTTAAAAAACTTAGCTTTTCTTTCCTTTTCCTCACGGAGACGCTTCTTTTCCTTTGCAGTTTTTTCCTTTGCCTTGTAGAGAGGCTTAACCTCTGTTTTGGGCTTTTTGGATTCGTCTTTTTTTACGGTAAGCTTGTTTATGTCTATCCGCTTGTTTTCACGGGACTCCTTGTAGAGAACAAACTTACTTCCGATAACCTGAACTTCCTCTGCACCTACCAGAGTTGCAAGCTCACGGCAGACATCCCTTGTGTCGGAAAATGCATTTTCCAGCACATGAACCTTGACAAGCTCTTTCTTTTCGAGGATATCCTCTACGAGCTTCTGCATATTTTCGTTTATACCGCCTTTACCTACCTGAACGGTAGCATCAAGCTTGTTTGCAAGGCTTCTAAGAAAAGCTCTCTGCTTGCTTGTTATCATATGCCACACACATTCCTTTCCACAATAATGTCATTATACAATTATACAAAAAATTCCCCTGCTTGTCAATGACTGCAAGGGAATTAATTTATTTTATCTCATATAATCAAACTCGAGTTCATACATACGAACAAGGTCACCTTCCTGTATGCCTTCCTTTTCCAGAGCTTTTATTACTCCTTTTTTGCGGAGTGCATTCTGGAAGTACTGAAGCGACTCGCTGTCCTCAAAATTGGTAGAGCCTATCATCCGCTTAACCCAGCTTCCCTCTACCACATAGACACCGTCCTCTACCGAAACCGTAAAGGGCAGGTCGTCCTTAAAGGAAATAACCGTTGTTTCCACCTCATCCTCATCATAGAGTACGGGAACGGGAATGGTATCAAGCACCGATGCAACATACATCATAAGCTCTGCCACGCCCTTGTTGGCTGCAGCACTTATGCGAAAAACCTTGTATCCTCTTTTTTCCATTTCTGTGCAAAAGCCTTCGTATATACTCTCATCATACACTACATCCATTTTGTTTGCCGCAACAATCTGAGGCCTTTCGGAGAGCTTTTCGTTGTATGTGGCAAGCTCCTTGTTGATAAGGTCAAAATCCTCTATGGGATTTCTGCCCTCTATGCCGGAAGCATCCACCACGTGAATGAGAAGCCTTGTTCTTTCAACATGACGCAAAAACTCGTGACCGAGTCCGATGCCCTACCTGCACCCTCAATAAGTCCGGGGATATCTGCCATAACAAAGCTTGTACCCTCATTGGTTCGGACTACACCGAGATTTGGCTCAAGGGTTGTAAAGTGGTAGTTGGCAATCTTCGGTTTGGCATCGCTCACAACAGAGAGGAGAGTGGATTTGCCCACATTGGGAAATCCCACAAGTCCCACATCTGCAAGGAGCTTAAGCTCAAGCTTGATATTTCGGCTTTCACCGTCTATGCCGCTTTTTGCAAAACGGGGAATCTGTCTTGTTGCAGTTGCAAAATGGCTGTTACCCCATCCGCCGCTTCCTCCCTTTGCCGCAACAAATGTCTGACCGGGAGTTTTCATATCTGCAATAACTCTGTCGGAATCTATATCACGGATTACAGTGCCGCAGGGTACTTTGACCATAAGATTTTCTCCGTTTTTGCCGGAGCTTTTCGCAGCTCTGCCGTCCTCACCGTTCTGAGCCTTGTATTTACGCTGATAACGGAAGTCCGAAAGAGTGCTCATCTTCTCGTCTGCAACAAAGATTATACTTCCGCCGTTACCGCCGTCACCGCCGTCGGGACCGCCTGCAGCAACATATTTTTCTCTGTGAAAGCTCACAAGACCGTTACCGCCGTTTCCGGCTTCTATATAAATTTCGGCTGTATCTGCCAGCATTAATTTTCACTCCCTTATACATTTACAATTTAAGAGAAATCCGCAATTACTTGCGGATTTCCTCATGAAATACTATTTACGCTCGTAAAGCCGGGCCGTTTTTTACAACCCACAGATTACTGTGCGATTTCGTACACGCTTACCTGCTTCTTGTCTCTGCCAAGTCTTTCGAACTTAACCTTTCCGTCAACAACTGCGAAGAGAGTATCGTCGCTGCCCTTCTTAACATTGATGCCGGGGTGTATTTTAGTACCTCTCTGTCTAACAAGGATGTTGCCGGACTTAACAAACTGACCGTCACCCTTCTTAACGCCGAGACGCTTGGACTCACTGTCTCTGCCGTTCTTGGTACTACCCATACCTTTTTTATGAGCAAATAACTGAATATTTAAGCTAAACATCAAATTACACCTCCAATTCGGTAACTTTGATATTATCGGGGTACTGCATCTCAAGTTCACAAAGGAAAAGATACATTGAATCCAATAATATATTTATTTTACTGATTTCTTCATCGTCTAAATCGTCGGGAAGTATGAACTCTGCCATTGCATCGTCCACAGAGTAACCGAACTTAATATTAAGTACATTTTCTATACCGTTCAAGGTCATAAAAAGTACCGATGAAACAGATGCACAAACTATATCCTTGCCGATATCCTCATAGCCCGTATGACCGGACACGATACCCTTAACGATATTGGCATCCCTGCCGCGAAAAAGCTTAACCTCTGTCATAGCTTACGCGTTGATCTTTTCGATCTGAACTTTTGTAAAGAGCTGTCTGTGGCCTTTCTTGCACTTTTCGCCTTTTTTGGGCTTGTACTTGAAAACAATAACCTTTTTGCCTTTACCCTGAGCGAGTACCTTAGCATCTACGCTTGCACCGTCTACTACGGGAGCACCGATTACTGTCTTTTCGCCGCCTACTGCCAGCACCTTGTCAAACTTAACGGCATCGCCTTCGCTGCCTGCTACCTTTTCGATGAATACTACATCACCTTCGGAAACCTTGTACTGCTTGCCGCCTGTTTCGATAATTGCATACATTTGAAGCACCTCCTTCATATGATATCGCTAATTTACGGTATCTGCCGCAGGGCAGATTTACAGACCGTACTTATGCGTTTACCATAGCATTATAGCATAGTGGCATATCAATGTCAACCTTTTTTTATAAAATATTTTTCCGCAGAAAAACAGAGGCGAATTACAAAATCCGCCTCTGCAAAATAACCATCATTTATACCTATTATTTCTTCTGTGAAGCATTCTTTACAATCTTTGCCAGAGCTACAAGAGCAATAACGTTGGGGAGAACCATAAGGTAGTTAAAGAAGTCTGTGAGCTCCCATACAAGGTCATTGGAAAGGATGGAACCTGTAAAGATAAATGCGATGGAAATTACAGCATATATCATTACTCCAACCTTGTTGTTCTTAGTAAGATACTGAGCGTTGAGTTTACCGAAGAAGTTCCAGCTGATAATGGTTGAAAATGCAAAGAAGAAAAGGCATATTGCAACAAAAATATTACCAAAGTTTGCACCGGTAACAGAACCGAAAGCCATCTGCATGATGTTTGTCTTAGAAATACCGTTATCCGCAATAAGCTGTGCATAGCTTGCACCGTTTGCACCGGCAAGAACACCATCACCTACATATGTGCAGGAGATAACAACGAGAGCTGTCATTGTAAGAACGATGAATGTATCTATAAACACACCGATCATAGCAGAAACACCCTGATCGTGAGGCTTATCAACATTTGCCATAGCGTGAGCGTGAGGTGTGGAACCCATACCTGCTTCGTTAGAGAAGAGACCTCTCTTTGCACCCTGGCTGATAGCGGTCTTTAATGCATAACCGATACCGCCGCCGATGAGAGCATCGGGAGTGAAAGCAAACTTGAATATTGTACCGATTGTTGCAGGGATGTACTTAATACGAACTATAAGAATAATGATACCGCCAATAAGGTAAAGTCCTGCCATAAAGGGTACTACCTTTTCTGTAACGGATGCAAGTCTCTGAACACCGCCAATAAAGATTATTGCAGCAATAGCGGCAACAATGACACCCATAACCCATGTGGGGATACCAAATGCTGTATTGCAGGTTTCTGCAATGGAGTTACTCTGTACCATGCTTCCCATAAAGCCGAGAGCGAGAACTGCAGCTATCGCAAAGAAAACTGCGAGGAAAGTACCAAAGCCATTGGGGAATGCTTTCTTTATGTAGTAAACGGGACCGCCGTGTACTTCGCCGTTTGCATCAACAACACGGGTTTCCTGAGCGAGAACTGCTTCTGCATAGATAGTAGCCATACCGAGGAAAGCGATAATCCACATCCAGAAGATAGCACCGGGACCACCCACAAGGATTGCACCGGAAGCACCTACGATGTTACCTGTACCAACCTGAGCTGCAATAGCTGTAGCCAGAGCCTGGAAAGAACTTAAACCGCTTGACTGTTTTCCGCCCTGAAGCTTGAGACCGCCAAACACTCTCTTGCATCCTTCGCCAAAGCAGCGAACCTGAACAAACTTTGTCTTAAATGAGAAAATAAGACCGGTTGCCACAAGCAGAACAATGAGGATGTAGTCAGAAAGCCATGCATTGAGATTCTGAACAATACCTAACAACTTTGCTTCCATAATAAGAAGACCTCCTAAAAATAAAAAATAAAAAAAGCTGCCATAATAAACAGCAACTCCGGAACTGCACACACGCACACCTTACAGGGTGTGACTATACGCAGACTCTATCCTTTTGCCTGAGAGATTCGGCAGTAAAACCGCCTTGCACCTTCGGCACTCAAATAAATGAGATTCTCCAGAGTTCCCTCCCGCTTTCGGTTCTTTGGGGTTCCGAAAGGTTCAACGGGTATTAAATTACGGACAGTATATCACAGGTTTTTCAATAAATCAATAGTTTTCGTAAATTTTTTTGCTTTTTTCTACATTTTCATAAATTTTTTTACAAAATTCCTTGCAGTTTGTTCATATTTTACGTTATCCACATAGTAGCTCACACCATGGGAAGCTCCGGGCACTGTGAGGATTTCCTTGGGAGAGCTGCAGTGTTCAAAACACTTTTGACTCATACTGCAAGGCACAAAGCCGTCATCTTCTCCGTGAATAAAAAGTACGGGTATCTCTGTTTTTTCGAGGGATTTTACTGCTGATGCTTCATTTATATTCACCCTGCCGAAAAGGAAAGCTCCCAATATAACAAAAGGATAGCTTATGAGCGGAGGAAGCTTCATCTTCTTTGCCACATGGCATATTATCTCCCTTGGAGAAGAATATCCGCAGTCTGCCGCAATTACCTTTACATTTTCTTTGGGCACGATATCCGATGCCATCATAACCGTTGCGGCACCCATAGACACCCCCATAAGGGCAATTTGCACATCGTTTCCGTTTTTCTTCTTTATATATTCAACCCATCCGAGACAATCGCAGCGTTCCTTTATTCCGTAGGTTATCACCTTTCCGCCGCTTTTGCCGTGGGCACGCTGGTCAGGCATAAGGATGTTGAAACCCATATCACGAAGCATACTGAATGCACCGTTTCCGTCACGGCAATAGTTACTTCTGTAGCCGTGCATTATAATTGCGACGGGTGCACCGTCTCTGAAATGATAGTATCTTCCGTAAAGGTTCAGTCCGTCAAAAGAGGTTATAGTCACGCTTTCAAAAGGGACATTCATAAGAGCGTATATTTTTTCTATTGCCGCCTTACGGTATGCGGCATAGGGAACATCCATCTCCAATGCCTGACGCTTGTCATCACGTCTGAATGCATACAAATATGCCCAGTAAGCAACACCAAGCACCGCTGTAATAACAATAAATGATAATATTAACATCTCTCATCCCTCCTTTTCTATTCTATCCAAAAATAACAAAATTAACTCATACAACATATACTGGAATAAAATGCGAGAAAGCGGTGTTATTTATGATATATGTTGTACTGGAGTGTATTCTGCTCCCTTTGCTCGGCACAACCCTTGGTGCCGCATGCGTCTTTTTTATAAACGGCAAGCTCAATGCTAAGCTTCGCGGTGCACTTCTGGGCTTTGCATCTGGAGTTATGACGGCAGCTTCCGTCTGGAGTCTTATTATCCCTGCGGTAAACCGCAGTGCACATCTTGGGAAGCTGTCCTTTCTTCCCGCTCTGTCCGGATTTTGGCTTGGGATTGCTCTTATGGTTTTTATGGATAAACTTCTGCCCGAGGACGGTGCGGTAATTCCAAAAATCAACTGTACCCAAAGACCTTCTATGCTGTTTTTTGCAGTTACCCTACACAATCTTCCCGAGGGTATGGCAGTAGGTGCCTGCCTTGCATCTTTTCTTGCAGGGGAAGCGGGAATAACCGCTGCATCTGCCGTTATTCTGTCTGTGGGAATTGCCATACAGAATTTTCCTGAGGGAAGCATAATATCTATGCCGCTTGCTTCGGAGGGAGAGAGCCGTTTCAAGTCTTTTCTTATGGGATTTGCCTCCGGAGTTGTGGAACCTATCGGAGCTGTTCTTACCATAATCCTTGCTTCGCTCATTACCCCTGCACTGCCTGTAATCCTGTCCTTTGCGGCAGGTGCTATGATATATGTTACCGTAAGCGAGCTTATTCCCAAAATGTGCAGTTTTGAAAAGGCAAGCACAGGGGCAGTGATGTTTGCCATCGGCTTCACTCTTATGATGAGCCTTGACATTGCACTGGGGTAAAAAGCTGCTTAAAACTCGGGAATAAAGCTCTCTGTTGCAGAGGCTATATCCTGAACAAACACATTTTCAAGTCCCAGAAGTTCAATGTAGTCAACCATTGACTCATAATGTGCTTTGGTAAGTCTTCGGGATAGATTTTTGTGAGATGATACTGCGGGCATCGGAGTATATTGGCTCATAAGACTTATATATATGTTGTTTCCGTATTGCCTTGCCAGATAATCCATAATTTTTTTGGTATCAAAAAGTAAGCCCGGAAGCATAAGATGGCGGACTATGACACCCTTTTTCATAATTCCGTCATTGTCAAATATGGGAGTTCCCACCTGAGATACCATCTCCTCCAGAGCTTCGGCGGCATACCGGAAGTAGTCCGGTGCTTTGGAATACTCCAGAGCGTATTTGTCGGAAAAATACTTGATGTCGGGCATATATATATCCACATATCCCCACAGGAGTTTAATAGTTTCCACATTTTCGTAACCGCCGCAGTTGTATGCAACCGGCAGAGTAAGTCCTCTTTCCTTTGCAATATCAAGAGCACTTATTATGTGGGGAACATAATGTGTCGGAGTTACCAGATTTATATTATGGGCACCCATATCCTGCAAACGCAGAAATTCGTCGGAAAGCTCACGGACGGATACCTCCCTGCCCTTGCCGCCGGTACTGATTATATGATTCTGGCAAAAGATACACTTCATATTGCACCCGGAGAAAAACACTGTTCCCGAACCGTTTTTGCCGGAAATACAAGGCTCTTCCCAAAAGTGAAGAGCCGAGCGTGCAATTTTTATTCTGTTGTCACTACCGCAAAAACCGATTTTCCCCGAGAACCTGTCAGTACCGCATTTTCTCGGGCAAAGTGTACAGGAAGAAAGCATACCGATTACTCCTATTTCATAAAGAGACAAAGCACCACCGGCATAAGGATTGCCGGAATATAATTCATAAGCTTAATCTTGGTAATTCCCATAAGATTAAGTCCAAGCACAAATATAAGAACCGAACCTGCACAGGTCATCTCCCCTATTACATAATCTGTAAGATATGGACTTACAAGCTGTGCAAGAAGAGTTATACCGCCTTGAAGCACCAGAACAGAAAAGGCAGACAAGCCTACACCCAATCCGCCAAGAGCAGAGGCAAATACGATGGCAGATATAAAGTCAAGCACTGACTTTGTAAACTGCATTTCGTGATTGCCGGAAAGTCCCGACTGCAAAGGTCCCACTATTGCCATAGCACCCACACAAAACAGAAGTGTGGCACTTACAAAGCCCTCCGAAACCTTTCCGCTTCCGCCGGAGGCAAATTTTTCTTCTACCTTGTTTCCCAAAGTGTGTATTTTGCCGTCAAGGTCAAGAAGTGTTCCTATAAGGCCTCCTATGATAACGGCAAAAACAAGTACCATTGTATTTGTGCCGGACATCATACCGTCTATTCCTATGTACACAACCACCATAGACACAGCCGTTGTCATAGCGTTAGATATTCTCTCCGGCATACCTTTTTTAAGAAGTGCTCCGAGGAGGGCACCCAGTATTACTGCCACAAAATTAACCCAAGCTCCCAGCATAATTCTACTCCCTTTCAAAGCTTCCAGCTACACATATATTTCCATCATTATCTGCAAGATGAACATAGTAACCCTTGTCCGTCTCGCAAAGGCACACATCCAGCTCGTCTCCAAGGTATGCAGGCTTCTTGTAGAGAACCTTCATATCCGTAAAGCTGAAATCAAAAGGCAGGGCATCCATAAGAAGCTCGGCACTTTTCTGATTGTTAAGATGCCTGTTTGTATCTATTTCCTTGTTTGATACTCTTATTTCATACACCTTCGGAGCATCCTTAATAAGTTCGGGTTTCTTATATGAAAAGAATTCATCATCAAAATCATATATGGGATAAGCCACCTGCATTTCGGGACTGATTCTTGCAATTTTCCCTTTTTCGGCATCAAAGAGAAACCAGTTTGATATGGTTTTTGCAACGGTTTCGCCATTCTGCTTTATTATGCAGCCTCTCTCCGAGGTGGCTCCGCCCGTGCTTTTTACCGCAGTATATGCCTCCAAAGGATAAGCCGTACTTACAGGCTTTTCCAGATGAAGCTTTACTCCCTGAATAAGCCACGCAACACCCATTGACCTTAGCTTGTCTATACCGTAGCCAAGATGTGCGGAATGTGCGGTGGAAATCTCCTGAACAATATCCAGAACGGAAGAAACCTTTATTGTATCAAAATCCTTGTAATCGCTGTAACGCATTTCATATGTTTTTGTAAACATTTTGTCCTCCGACCTATTTTGACATTTTAATTTATTATATACCCGAAGATTAAAAAAATCAACACAAAAACTATTGCCAAACAAAAAAAACGGTGCTATAATGTCCCCGTACTGTATCTCCGATAAGGGAGAACATTAACAAGGAGGAATTTAATATGACGAAAGAAAAAAACTTGTCCACAAGGACACTGGTTGTAAGTGCTGTTCTTACTGCACTTGTAATCATACTGCAGTATATGGGTGCTTTTATTAAGCTGGGACCATTCTCTGTTTCTCTGGTGCTGATTCCGATAGTTATAGGAACAGCAACCTGCGGAGCAAAAATCGGAGGATTTCTTGGTCTGGTATTTGGTATTGTAGTACTCATAAGCGGCGATGCGGCGGCTTTTCTGGCAGTTAATGCTCCCGGTACTATTGTAACCGTGCTTCTTAAAGGCTGTCTTTGCGGACTCATTTCCGGCTATGCCTACGCACTGGTAAACAAGCTATCCAAGGGCAACATAATTGTTTCCACGGTGGTTGCGGCAGTTATTTGCCCCTTGGTGAACACAGGTGTATTCCTTTTGGGATGTCTTGTGTTTTTTATGGATACAATAGCTATGTGGGCTTCGGAAGCAGGTCTCGGCGGAAATGTAGCTCAATATATGATTTTCGGTCTTGTGGGCGCAAACTTTATATTCGAGCTTGCGGTAAATATCATTTTTGCCCCCATTATAGTAAGAATTCTTCGTGCTTCGGAAAGGATATAAGCATATGATTTTTGCAATAGATATAGGCAACACCAACATTGTTATCGGTTGCTTCGACAATAACAAGGTAATATTTACCGAAAGGCTCTCCACCAAAACAACATCGACTGCACTTGAATATGCAGTTTCGTTTAAAAATGTTCTGGAGATGTACAATATTGCTCCTGAAAATATCGAGGGCTCCATAATCTCCTCTGTTGTTCCCGATATTACAAATGTAATACAAAATGCCATACGCAAAATAACGGGAAAGGATTCCCTGATAGTTGGACCGGGAATAAAAACAGGCCTCAGCATCAAGGTGGATAACCCCGCTCAGCTCGGAAGCGACCTTGTGGTAGGTGCTGTTGCAGCACTTAAAGAGTACAGTGTTCCCCTTGCCATAATTGACTTCGGCACTGCAACCACCATAACCGTTATAAACAGCAAAAAAGAGCTTCTTGGCGGTATGATTATGCCGGGGCTTATGCTCTCTATGAAATCTCTTGCAAGCGGAACATCACAGCTGCCCAAAATCAGCCTCGATACTCCGGGCAAATTCATAGGCACAAACACCGTTGACTGTATGAAAAGCGGCATACTCTACTCCACCGCCTACGGTATGGACGGAATAATTGAAGGAATAGAAAAAGAGCTTGGCGAAAAGGTTAACGTTGTTGCCACCGGCGGTCTTGCCAAGGTGATTGTGCCTCTTTGCAAAAGCGAAATAACAGTGGACGACGAGCTTCTTCTGAAAGGACTTATGGAGATATATAACAGAAACAGATAGTCAGACTATTTTCTCAAAATACTGACCGTCACTTTTGAAGCGAACACCTACAATATAATAATCTCCCCTTTTCACGGTGCAGTCATCTGCATTTTCAAAAGGATTAGAACCAAAGGACTTATGTGCAAATGCCGTAAGTCCTTCTTTTTGAACTCCGAACAAAAGCGGAAATCCATCGGATTGTATCATTTGTATAGCCTTTGGTGTCAGAAGATGAGCGTATGCACTTACATCGACAGGCAGAGTTTTTTCACTTGCGATGTACCAATCCATTCCACTCAGAGGACATTCGTCTGACCTGAAAGCGGAAGAACAAAAATCATCAATTTCTTTGAGCACCTCATAATATGCGTCAAGCTGCGGAGCTTTGTTTACTTTAAGAAGAGAAGAGCCGGGAATACCTTCTGTTTTTCCAAAAGAGAAGCCTACATCCCACAAAAGACGGGAAAAGCCTACTGCTTCGGGAATATATTTGTTGTCCTCTCTTACTGCCAGTACAAAGGTATCTATATCCTCAGGATAGTAGCCTCTGTATGCAACATCACCCAAAGAAAGAGTACGCTCAAAAAAGCAAGCTCCGTCTTTTAATTCCAGCGTATCCGCTATAACAGGCTGATTGGCAGGCTTTAGAGAACTCATCAGAAAAAGCTTGTGCATACCGGGGGCACCAAGTCCCCTGACACTGAATTTTATCTTAATTCCGCCGGAAAAGACATAATATTCTGCAACTGCGTGTATTTTTTCATCATAGGGTTTCAGTATTACAGTTTCCATATAATCACCTGATTAAATATATGTTGACTATTGCAAAAAAATGAAATTCGGTGTATATTAGAGCTAGGTAACTTTGCTCAAGGAGTGATTACTATTAATAACGATATTATTGATGTTACAATAGAAGATGTAACCGCTGACGGAAGCGGTGTGGCAAAATACGATAACTATCCCATATTCATAAATGGTGGAGTGACCGGAGATAAGGTCAATATAACTGTCACCAAAAGGAACAAAACCTATGGTTTTGGTAGGATAAATAGCATTGTTGAGCCGTCACCTTTCCGAACAGAGCCTGTATGCCCTGCCTTTACCGCTTGCGGCGGATGCGACTTTATGCATATAGACTATAACTATCAGATACAAATAAAAGAAAATATTATAAAAGGCAATCTGCAGAGAATAGGCGGTTTGCATCCCGATGAATACTATTTTGACGGTGTGATATCCGCCGAAGATACATTGGGGTACCGAAACAAGGCACAGCTACCCCTCGGCAGACACAAAGGAAAAACGGTATTCGGCTTCTATTCCAAAAGAAGCCACAGTATAGTCCCCATAGCAAAATGCCTTATTCAGAATGAAGATATAAACACTGCTGCAGAGATATTCCTCCAATATGCCAACAAATACGGCATAAGCGTATATGACGAAAAAAAACACAAGGGAATATTACGACACATCTACATCCGCACAGGAAACAAAACAGGCGAAATGCTTTTTACCGTGGTAACAAACAGCCGCAAACCGCTGCCCCATATTGATGAGCTTATCAATAACCTACAAGTTTGCTCGGGTTTAAAAGGCGTTATACAGAATATTAACACTGAAAAAACAAACCTTATTCTCGGAAGTGAAAACCGTGTGCTCTGGGGAGAAAACAAAATATGTTCTATGATTGATGACCTTAAGTTCACCTTGTCATCGGAGAGCTTCTTTCAGGTAAACGGCAGTCAGACAGAAAAGCTATATGCAAAAGCACTGGAATATGCCTCACCGGAAAAAGGTGAAAATGTGTTTGATTTGTACTGCGGTACGGGAAGCATCTCTCTCTTTCTTGCCAAAAAAGCAAAAAAAGTAATCGGTGTGGAAATTGTGGAAAAAGCAATTGAGAATGCAAAGGAAAACGCAAAAAATAACAATATTACCAATGCCGAATTCTACGCAGGTGATTGTGCCGATGTGGTACGAAAGCTTGTTGATGGCGGTAAAACCGCAGATATAGTTGTTGTTGATCCTCCCCGTAAGGGCTGCAGTGAGGATATGCTAAAGCTGATAGACGAAATATCTCCAAAAAAGCTCGTATATGTATCCTGCAACAGTGCTACACTGGCACGTGACGTAAAGATACTTGGTGGATACGGGTACAAACTTAAAAAAATTTGCGGAGTTGATATGTTTCCGCACTCGGGACACATAGAATCTGTCGCACTACTCGTGCAGACAGATTCAACGATATAAATCTCTTCGGAGATTTTCGATATGTTGCCTTACGGCAACGAGATTTACCCTGAAAGAAGTGACCATATGAATTTTCAGATTATTTCAGCTTACGACCACACGGAAGATATAAAAAATCTTTTTAAGGAATATACAGATATGCTGATTGAGGGTGATCCCGTATTTGCAAGATACCTCGATATGCAGAATTATGATGACGAATTAAAAGATCTTAGTGCAAAATACGGTGAGCCTCACGGCAGACTCTATCTTGCCCTATGCGATGGCAAAGCCGCCGGTTGTATTGCCCTCAAAAGAAACGATGACAAAAGCTGTGAACTGAAAAGGCTCTATGTACGCCCTGAATTTCGCGGCAAAAAGCTTGGAAAGATTCTTGCTCAAAGAATAATTAAAGAAGCAAAAAAAGCAGGATATCAAAGAATATACCTGGATACCCTGCCCTTTCTCACATCGGCAATAAAGCTATACAAAGAGCTTGGCTTTATTGAAACTAAAAAATACAATGACAGTCCGATGGAAAACTCCATATATATGATTAAAGAAATATAATAGCTCAATCCGAATTTAAAGCCATAGCTGCCAAAAGTGCACTTCCGTAAGGGAGTGCTTTTTTGTCGAATTTCACTCCCGGATGGTGGAGCGGATGTTCATATCCGTCAGACTTTTTTCCCGCACACAAAAGTGCCATTGCAGTTGGTATTTTTTGTGATACATACGCAAAATCCTCACTTCCTCCGCCCCTAACACCTTGAGGTAGTATTACTACCTTGTCTTTACCAAAAAGACGGGATGCCGCATCTGCGGCACGACTTACAACAACTTGGTCGTTTTTAAAAGGAGGACATCCGACGGTATATGTTACAGTTGCCTTTGTTCGCAGTGCCTGTGCAACGGAGGATGCGATTTCCTCCATCCTTGTTTTTACAAATTTTCTCGTTTCCTCACTGTACATTCTGAAGCTGCCGGACATTTTAAGTTTTGATGCAATTGCATTTGGTGCTTCACCGCCGTGTATAGCACCAATGGTTATGACTCCCTGCTCAGCTAAAGAAAGCTCTCTGGAATTAATGCTCTGAAGTGCACATATGATATGTGCCGCAGAGTTTATACTGTCTCTGCCAAGGTCAGGCTGTGCACCGTGGGATGCACTTCCCTCCACATCTATTTCAAAATAATCTGACGAGGGAGCTATATCGCCTTGGGAAGCAAATATAAATGTGCCTGTATCAAAATCTGAGGCAGATGTAACGTGAAGCATAAAGGCTTCATGGGGTTGGGGATTATCCAAAGCACCATCGTCAATCATATCTTTGGCACCGGACAAAATTTCCTCTGCCGGCTGAAACATTAACTTTACACGGCATTTAAGCTCAGGAGAAATAGTTTTGAGTACCCTTGCGGCACCAAGGAGCATAGCTGTGTGCATATGGTGTCCGCAAAGATGTGCCGCACCTCCATCTGTGGCAAGAGCATCCATATCGGCTCTGAGCAAAATGGTTTTGGAAATACTTTTGTCCCCAATAGTAGCAATTATGCCGTTTTTTCCGCAAGCAGAGTATTCTATACCGATTTTATCTAATTCATTTGCCACATATTTTGTTGTTTTGCAAAGATCAAAGCCTGTTTCCGGAATACTTTCAAGATATTCACAGTCCTTTGTAAGAGAGTCATTATTTATTAAATTCATAACATCTTTGAGATTCATGCTATCACCGAAACATAGTGTTTGTCGGTAGGAGTTATAATATTCACATTTTTTGACATTAGGTAATATCACTTATCGAAGACAATTTGTTTACGATAGCACCTTCCCAAGGTTCGAGTCCTTTCTAAATTATTGCACAAAAAAGCAACCGTACTCTGTACGGTTGATTTTTTTTGGCTGGGCAGAACAATAATG
>JAZPXS010000282.1:0-5745 GCA_045543775.1 Clostridia bacterium | reverse complement strand
AACCCGGCCCCGGGGTGTTCTGTTAATAAACCCGAGTTGCAGGAGATAAGGCTCATAAACGTCCTCAATTGTATTGGAATCTTCACCGGTTGTTGCAGCAAGAGTATCCAGACCGACAGGTCCTCCGCCAAAATTCTTTATCATGGTTAGAATCATATTTTTATCTACATTGTCGAGTCCTATTTTATCAATTTCCAATCTTTGAAGAGCCTTTTGTGCTATTTCGGTATTGATATATCCGTCGCCCATAACGGTTGCAAAATCCCTTACCCGTTTTATAAGTCTATTGGCGATTCTTGGAGTACCTCTGGAACGGGATGCAATCTCCAAAGCACCGGCTTTATCAATATTAACACCAAGTATAGATGCACTGCGCTGAACAATAAGACTAAGTTCCTCGGGACTATATAGCTCTAGCCTTGATATTACACCAAATCTGTCACGGAGAGGTCCGGTCATAGAGCCAGCTTTGGTTGTTGCACCTATAAGAGTAAAATGCGGTATATCAAGTCTTATGGAGCGTGCAGAAGGTCCCTTGCCAATTATAATATCAAGTGCAAAATCTTCCATTGCAGGATACAAAACTTCTTCAACACTATGGCTAAGACGATGTATTTCATCTATAAACAATACATCATTCTCATTAAGATTTGTAAGAATTGCAGCAAGGTCGCCGGGTTTTTCAATAGCCGGCCCGGATGTTATCCTGATGTTTACACCAAGTTCGTTTGCAATTATATTTGCAAGTGTTGTTTTCCCAAGTCCGGGCGGTCCGTAAAGAAGTACGTGGTCAAGGGTATCTCCACGGGATTTTGCCGATTCTATGTATATAGAAAGATTCTCCTTTACTTTATTCTGACCTATATATTCGCCAAGGACCTTTGGCCTTAAACCGGGTTCGGAAATTACATCTTCCTCCGTTACCCCTTCAGTAACAATTCTTTCTTCGGGATTTAACATATTATCCTCCTCACATAAGGTTCTTGAGTGCAAGCTTAATTACTTCTTCTACAGATTCCCCACTGATCTTTGAAACCGCATTTTTTGCTTCTGTGGCAGAATATCCGAGGGCAATCAAAGCACTTACAGCCTCATCATTTACTGTGCCTGTTGCTAAAGATTCAATGCCGGATGTATCACCTGAATTAGATACCAATGTGCTGTTATCTATCTTATCTTTTAACTCCAGGATAATCCTTTGTGCGGTCTTTGGGCCTATACCGGGGGCTTTTTTTATCGTATCAACATCGCCTGATGCAATCGCAAGAGAAATGTTCGAAGCACCGGAAGAAGAGAGGATTGCAAGTGCCCCCTTTGCACCGACACCATTAACTGATATCAGAAGTTCAAAAAGCTTGAGCTCGTCCTTGTCGGCAAATCCATACAGATCCATAATTTCTTCTTTTATGTACATATGTGTATGCATACATACTTCGTTTCCGATTACAAATTTTGAATTTGCCATCGAATGCAGGCTGGTAAATATTTTAAATCCAACTCCGCAGCAATCTATAACGACATAATCTATATCCTTTTCTGCAAGAGTTCCTCGAATGTAGCTGAGCATATTTAAATTCCTCCGTTATATTGAAATCCAGATAATTTACTGTTATATGAATGTGCATGACAAACAGCAATTGCAAGGGCATCTGCTACATCATCAGGTTTTGGAACAGATGCCAGATTGAGGATTGCTTTTGTCATATGCTGCACTTGTTTCTTATCTGCCCTTCCGTAACCTACCACAGCTTGCTTAACTTGCAGCGGTGTGTATTCGAATATTTCCACTCCGTGATTTATTGCAGAAAGAATAATCACTCCCCTTGCCTGTCCGACAGCAATTGCGGTTTTGGCATTATCATTAAAAAACAATTCTTCAATTGACATATAATCCGGTTTATATCGGACGATTATTTCCTCGAGTGAGTCATAAATTATTTTAAGCCGCTGTTCAAATGGTGTATGTGCTTCAGTTGTAATTGTAAGATAATCGATGACTTTAAATTTATTGCCGTTATATTCAATTACTCCGACTCCTACTATAGCATAACCCGGGTCTATTCCAAGTATAATCATAGCAATACCTTTCATTTTTATGCATTATATACATCAAAATTCATATTTTTGTGCATATTTATGCAAAATTAACAGTTGATATTCATAAAAAAATGAGTTATAATCTTACTATACTCTATAATAAACCATTTTAGGAGGAAAATCAATATGTCAAAAGAAAAAGTTGTATTAGCATACAGCGGCGGTCTTGATACATCCATTATCATTCCGTGGCTTAAGGAAAACTATGACTACGAAGTTATAGCTGTTTGCGGTGATGTCGGTCAGGGAAAAGAAACTGACGGTCTTGAAGAAAAGGCACTTAAGACCGGTGCAAGCAAAATTTACATAGAAAATCTCCAGGATGAATATGTAAGAGACTTCATATGGCCTACACTTAAGGCCGGAGCAGTCTACGAAGGAAAATATCTCCTCGGAACATCCCACGCTCGTCCCTGCATTGCAAAAAGAATTGTTGAAATCGCAAAAGCTGAAGGTGCAACCGCTATTTGCCACGGATGTACCGGTAAAGGTAATGACCAGGTTCGTTTTGAACTTACAGTAAAGGCATTAGCTCCTGAACTTAAGATTATTGCTCCCTGGAGAATATGGGATATCAAATCCAGAGATGACGAAATAGATTATGCTGAAGCAAGAGGAATTCCGGTTCCTGTTACCAAAGAAGATAACTATTCTATGGATAGAAACATCTGGCATCTTTCCCACGAAGGTCAGGATCTTGAAGATCCTTGGAACGAACCCAATCTTGATAAAATCCTCAAGCTTGGTGTTTCTCCTGAAAAGGCCCCTGATACACCTACATATGTTGAAATTGAGTTTGAAAAAGGTGTTCCTGTAAAGCTTGACGGCGTTGAGCTCGATCCCGTATCCCTCGTTAAGAAACTTAACGAAATCGGCGGAGCAAACGGTATTGGTATAGACGATATTGTGGAAAACCGTCTTGTTGGTATGAAGAGCCGTGGCGTGTACGAAACACCGGGCGGTACAATTCTTTATGCTGCTCACAAGGAACTTGAGTATATTTGTCTTGACAAGCAAACACTCCACTACAAGATGGAAGTTGCAAATAAGTTTGCTGAGCTTGTATATGACGGACTCTGGTACACACCTCTTCGCGTGGCGCTTTCCGCATTTGTTGATTCTACACAGGAAACAGTAACCGGTACTGTAAGACTCAAGCTTTATAAGGGTAATGTATCTCCTGCCGGTGTTAAGTCCCCCTATTCACTCTACGATGAAGATATAGCAACCTTTGCAGAGGACGAAGTTTACAACCAGAAAGATTCCGAAGGATTCATCAACCTCTTTGGTCTCCCCTTAAAAGTTCGTGCAACAATGCTCAAGAGAAACGAAAATAAATAATTTATATTTCCGGTGGGATGCCTGATCTCACCGGAAAATTTTGGTTTTAAGAAATGAGGTTATTTTTATGAAGTTATGGGGAGGAAGATTTTCCAAAAACACTGATGAAAGTGTAAACGATTTTAATTCTTCCATTCGCTTTGACCAAAGACTTTACAGACAGGATATAGAAGGAAGTATTGCCCACGCAAGAATGCTCGGTAAATCCGGAATAATTGAGGAAGCAGATAGCCTTAAAATAATTGACGGACTTAAAGAAATACTCTGTGATATCGAAAAAGGTAACATTGATTTTATGGTTGATGCCGAAGATATTCATATGAACGTTGAAACTATGCTTATTGCAAAAATCGGTGACACCGGCAAAAGACTGCACACAGGACGAAGCCGCAACGACCAGGTTGCTCTTGACATTCGTATGTACCTTAAAGATGAAATTAAAGAAATTAAGAAGATGCTTGTAAGTCTGGAAACATCTCTCCTTGGAATAGCAAAAGAACATCTCGATACCATAATGCCGGGATATACTCATCTTCAAAAGGCTCAACCGGTAACTCTCTCCCACTATCTTATGGCATATTTTGAAATGTTCAAAAGGGACATAATGCGTCTCGATGACACATACAAAAGAACAAATGTTATGCCCCTTGGTTCCGGTGCGCTTGCAGGTACTACTTATCCTCTGAATCGGGATATGGTTGCCGAAGAATTAGGCTTTGATTCTGTCACACTCAACTCCATCGACGGGGTATCAGACCGTGATTTTGTAATTGAGCTTTCGTCTGCACTGTCTATATGTATGATGCATCTGAGCCGTTTTTGTGAAGAACTTATTCTGTGGAATTCCAATGAGTTTTCGTTTGTGGAAATGGATGATTCCTGTTCCACTGGAAGTTCAATTATGCCTCAGAAAAAGAATCCGGATGTTGCTGAATTAATCCGCGGTAAGACAGGAAGAGTATATGGCAACCTCATGGGAATCCTTACAACCATGAAAGGTATTCCTCTTGCATACAATAAGGATATGCAAGAAGATAAAGAAGGCATTTTTGACACAATTGATACTATAAAATTATGTTTACCGGTGTTTGAAAAAATGATTGTAACTATGAAGGTAAACAAAGAAAATATGTACAAAGGTGCAGGCGGAGGCTTTACAAATGCAACAGATGCCGCTGATTATCTTGTAAAAAAAGGTATGCCTTTCCGTGAAGCTCACGAGGTAATTGGAAAAATGGTACTTTATGCCATTAATAACGGAAAAGCACTTTGTGAATTCACAATGGAAGAATTTAAAGCTTGCTCAGAAATGATTGAGGATGACATATACGATGCAATATCTCTCGAAACCTGCGTAAATGACCGCAAGGTAATAGGCGGTCCTGCCAAAGAGAGCGTGCTCTACTCAATATCTGAGGGTGAAAAATTTTTAAGTAATATTTGAGGTGTGTTAAAATGAAAAGATTTCTTTTTCAAGGAGACTCTATAACAGATGCTCAAAGAGACAAAAAACACGAGTGTGATTTTGGATATATGATTGGAAATGGCTATGCAACAGTAGTATCCGCAACTCTTGGCTCAAAATACAAAGGCAAATTTGAATTCTTAAACCGCGGTATAAGCGGTAACAGAATTGTTGATCTATATGCCCGCATTAAATACGACATAACAAACCTAAAGCCTGATTATCTTTCTATTCTGATAGGTGTAAACGATGTCTGGCACGAGGTTGCTCACGAAAACGGTGTTTCCGAAGAGAAGTTCGAGAAGATATATTCAATGCTTATCGAAGAAATAAAGGAAGTGTTACCGGATATAAAAATATTCATTCTTGAGCCTTTTGTAACTCACGGAACAGCCACTGATGAAAGCTGGGAAACATTCAGCACGGAAACTGCAAAACGTGCAAATGCATCCAAGCGTATTGCAGAAAAATACAATCTCACATTTGTGCCTCTTCAAAAGCTTTTTGATGACGCCGTAAAGGAAGCACCGGCCTCCTACTGGACCAAGGAAGGTGTTCATCCAACAGCAATGGGACACGGAATAATAGCAAACGCACTTGTTGAGGCTGTAGAAAAAAACATATAACTTGTTTTTCATAAACTCAAAAGAACTCTGAAACAAACATTCTTGTTTCAGAGTTCTTTATTATTACACTATCATTCTTCGGTTTTTGATATTTCTATACCCAGTTCATCAAGCTGCTTTACTTCAACAACATCCGGTGCACCGCTCATAAGCTCAGAAGCATTCTGTACCTTTGGAAATGCGATAACATCTCTTATAGATTCACATCCGTCTATG
>JAZPXS010000281.1:0-4874 GCA_045543775.1 Clostridia bacterium | reverse complement strand
AAATGTTCCTTTTAGATTTTTTAAATTGCTTTCAAAATCGTTAGATGCCATATTTGTTTTATTTCTCCAATCGGTATATTTTCCTGATTTAATCCTTGCATCAGCCGGTTTTTCTGCATCTTTTGGCAAAAGCCAAGCACCAGCAATTTTCTTTGCACCGGCAATTCTGCCTTCGTTACACAAAACTGTAATTCTTCTTACAGAAATTCCCCACATTAAACTTGCTTCTTTTATTGTTAGTATATCCATTTCAACACCTCATTTATCTATATTATATACCAAAAATAGAACAATGTCAATATTGTCATTTTAGCTTAGCGTTATATCCCCAATATGCTTGAGTACAATATTTTCATGAAATATTATGATAATATGAATATTATAGAAAATGCAGACAGCTTAAATAACTGTCTGCAAAATGCTTAAATATAAATTAACTTTGGTTTATTCCCACTCAATAGTGCCAATGGGCTTTGGTGTAAGGTCAAGAAGAACTCTGTTAATACCCTCAACCTCGTGGGTAATTCTGTCTGTAATTTTGTGGAGTACATCGTAAGGAATTTCCTCAATTGTTGCACTCATAGCATCTGTGGTGTTGACAGCACGAATGATGGCGGGCTATCCTTCGTAGCGTTTACCGTCTCTCACGCCAACACTCTTAAAATCGGGCACAGCTATAAAATACTGCCAAACCTTAGATGCAAGACCGCAGATATCAAATTCCTCACGGAGAATTGCATCCGCCTCACGAAGAGCGTGAAGTCTGTCTCTTGTAATTGCACCGAGGCAACGAACACCAAGACCGGGGCCGGGGAAAGGCTGACGGTAAACCATCACATCGGGAAGACCGAGTGCAGAGCCTACAACCCTGACTTCATCCTTATAAAGAAGCTTCACGGGTTCTACAAGCTCCATTTCCATATCCTCGGGAAGACCTCCAACATTATGATGTGCTTTAACACCGTCACTTTCTAATATGTCAGGATAGATTGTACCCTGTGCAAGAAAGCTTATTCCGGAGAGCTTTGCAGCTTCTTCATCAAATACTTTAATAAATTCGCCGCCGATTATTTTTCTCTTCTTTTCGGGTTCTTCCACACCAGCAAGAAGATCCAGAAATCTGTCTGTAGCATCTACATATATAAGATTTGCATCGAGGCCTTTCTCAAAAACTTCTATTACCTTTTCGCTTTCTCCCTTACGCATAAGACCATGATTAACATGCACACACACAAGCTGTTTGCCTATAGCCTTAATAAGAAGAGCAGCAACAACAGAGCTGTCTACTCCGCCGGAAAGTGCAAGAAGTACTTTTTTGTCTCCTACCTGCTCACGTACGAGGGCAATCTGTTCTTCAATAAACTTATCTGCTAATTCTTTAGTTGTGATACGAGCCATCGTATCGGGTCTGACATTACCATACATATGCAAAACCTCTTTTCGAAATTTAAAAATTATGTAAATATTTTATCACAATAAAATATTTATTGTCAACAAATTTTGTGTTAGCATATAAATGCATTGAAAATTTTGAAAAAAATGTTTAAAAACGACCTCTATTTGTATAGACATTTGTGCAAAAAAATGCTATCATACTATGGAAAGGGATGATAATTATGAAATGGTTTATTGCTTCTGATATACACGGCTCTATGTATTATTGCCAAAAAGTGATTGATTCATATAAAAAAGAGAACGCTGACAAAATAATTCTTCTGGGTGATATACTATATCACGGTCCGAGAAACGATCTGCCAAAGGAATACAACCCCAAGGCGGTAATAGACGCTCTTAATTCACTTAAATGCGAAATACTCTGTGTACGGGGAAACTGCGACACGGAGGTTGACCAGATGGTTCTATCTTTCCCTATTCTTGCAGACTATGCGATAATATGTGAAAAAGGTAAATTGATATACATAACCCACGGACACAAATACAATGAAAATAATTTGCCTCCGCTCCAAAAGGGAGACATACTTCTCCACGGTCACACACATGTTGCCAAATGTACAGAATACGATTATTACACATATATAAATCCCGGTTCCGCATCTATCCCAAAGGAAAATACCCATCACGGATATATGACACTGGAAAACGGCACATTCCTCTGGAGGGATTTTGACGGAAACGAGATAATGAAATACCAAATATAATTTAAGCCGGACATCTGATGTGTCCGGCTTTTAATATCAAAGTGTTTGAGCAAATGCTATAATTACCGGCATTGTAATAAGTGTGGCAAGAGTGGAAAAAGAAACAAGATTTACGCCAAGTTCTTCGTTACGGTCAAACATAACTGCAAGCATAGCTGTCTTTACTGCAACAGGAGAAGCAACTGCTATAGTCATACTCGTAAGCATTGCACCGGGAATTTTCATAAGATACATAAGTGCTATTGCAATAAGCGGAATTATCACAAGTCTCATTGCAGACACAATGTATATGTGCTTATTTTTCAGGGATTTTAAAAGATTGGATTTTGAAATATAGTAACCGATAATTATCATTGGAAGCGGTGTATTGAGACTGCCTATGTGGTTTATCGAGCTTCTTACCATAGAGTTTACAGGTATTGAAAAAACAAAAATGACTATACCAATAAGAACCGCAATTACCCCGGGATTGATAAGCTTTTTTAAGGAAAAACCTGAATTATCCCTGCCCACATACCATATCCCGTATGTCCACGACAAGAGATTGAACATAACAACATAGGAAGAACCAAAGAACACACCAACATCGCCAAGAATTGCTGCCTGCAGCGGAAGTGCCATATATCCCGCATTTGAAAAAATTGTGGCATAGTGGCAAATGGCACTGCTGTCGTTTTTCTTCTTTGCAGGATATATTATTCTTGCAACGATTATTCCTACCACGTGAAAAAGAAGCGAAAGGCCGAGACTTATGCCAAGGTCTGCAAGAAGATTAACATCAAAGTCTCTTATGTATGAGTTTATTATAATAGCAGGTGTTGACAAATACAAAACTATGTTTGTACAAGTCTTAACCCCTGAATCTGTGATGAGCTTGTATTTCCCGCAGAAAAAACCTGCCAGAACAAGAAGGAGTAAAACAACAATTTGCTGCGCAATCAATAAAAAATTCTGTACCATTTATCATTCTCCAAGTCTAATATATTTTGAACAAAATTAATTTTATTCCTTTATGCAAAAAATGTCAATAGATTTTATAAAAGCAAGACATATTGCGAAATTTTACCACCAAAACACTTTGAATATTTTGATAAAAAATACCCACACTATAACTGCAATGCATTGCTCTAATATAAAAGGAGTGTTTTTTATGTCAAAGGCTAAGAAGAATCAGGAAAACCAGATCAAGAACGACAATAGCAAAAACAACAAGAACAACAATAATAGCAATAATAACAACAATAACATCAACGAAAAACTCTGAGGCAACAAAAAGGACGCACTTCCCAATGAGGAATGCGTCCTTTCACTTATTCTGAAATATTAGCTTCAGTTATTGTGTAGACCTCTGTTTTACCGAGAATGTGTTTGTCGCTGCATCTCTGAGCAACATATATCTCATCGCCTACTCCCGCAACAGTGGAAGAAAGCATAAGCGTATTGGTATCTACATATGTTGCAGAAACCAGAGTATCATTAACAAAGACCTTACTCTTCTCCGTAAATCCGGAGCCTTTTATTGTGGTTGCTGTACTGCCTATTGATGCATTGTCTATATATATGGGATCAATTCCGTATTTGATTTCTGTTGCTGTAAAAGGACTTACTGAATCATAGGCAAAGTTTTCGCCGTAAAGCTCATCATACATAAGTGCCTGAAGTTTCTGAAGATACAAGGGATTTTCTTTATCGTCACGGTAGTATCTGTGGAGTCTGTTGATATAGCTTCCGTTAAGTCCAAGCATTTCCGTTACTCTGGAATTGAGCTGATAAGCGTATAAATCTTCGTCATTTACGGGTATATCATAGTTTGCCCACACAACATATTCTGTCTGGAAAAGGTCTTTATTTATAAGACTCTCCTTGGAGATACTCATGGCAGGAAGATGGTCCCCGTAGAACACAATAACGGTAGGTTCATTAAACTGCTCAACTTTTTTTATTAAATCACCAACGAACATATCCATCTCATGGAGCTGGTTGATATAATATTCATAGCCTATCTTGTACACTTCGTCATCTATACCGCTTTCAACAACAATGGTCTGGGTATCATCAATAACCTCTGTGGGATATTTACCGTGGCTCTGTACAGAAACACCAAATACAAAATCTCTTCCCTCTGTGGAATTGAGACACTTAAACACCTCGTCAATAAGGATTTTGTCCTTTGCCCAGTTATTCGGGTTACGCTCTACATCATGCATATATTCAACAGGTATAAAGGTATCAAAGCCGAGGTTCGCATAATTTCGGTGTCTGTCGTAGAAGGTTCCTGTATGGTTATGCACTGCATGCGTAGCATATCCGTAATTTTTAAGATCATAGCAAAGAGAACTTGCGGTGTGGTCCAGTGTTATGGTCTTGTACGGATATTCGCAGGTGCCGAACATTCCAACACTCATACCGGTGAGAACTTCAAACTCTGCATTACACGTTCCGCCGCCAAGTCCCGGAATACGCAGGAAACCGGATGAACATTGTTCTTTGAGTGCTGTAAAAACCGGAATCGGATTCTCATTATATACAATATCTATCATATTGTTGACATCAAAAAATGACTCCAGCTGTATATACACAATATTAGGCTGAACCTGGGGGGTAAGATTGTTGGGATGGGTTTCGTCAATACCATTGGTAATTTCCTTGATACTATCGGCACTGTAATCTGCCGGCTTGTCCACGCCACGATTAACCGCACTGCAGGAAAAACTG
>JAZPXS010000280.1:0-12411 GCA_045543775.1 Clostridia bacterium | reverse complement strand
CGACGAAGATAAGCTGGAAGCTCTTATAGACGCAATAAATGAGCTTAAACAGAAAGTGGGCATCAAGGCAACCATAAAGGATTACGGTATAGATGAAAAGGTGTTCCTTGACAATCTTGACGAAATGACAGAGCAGGCATTCGATGACCAGTGCACAGGAGCTAACCCCAGATATCCTCTTATGTCGGAAATAAAGCAAATGTACCTTAACGCATATTACGGAACACAGGCACAAAACAAAAAAACTGCCACCAAAAAGGCAGCCAGAAAATAAGGAGGGTTCAATAATATGAAACTTGATACTATTGTAGCGGAAAGAAAGCATAAAACCATTTACCGTGACGGTGACAAATGTATAAAGCTCTTTGACAAAGAATATTCAAAAGCTGATGTTCTCAACGAAGCTCTAAACCAAGCGAGAATTGAGGATACAGGTCTTAATATTCCAAAAATACACGAAGTAACCACCATAGACGGAAAATGGGCTATAATATATGATTATATTGAAGGGAAGACTCTTGCACAGATTATGAAAGAGGACCCGGAAAATATGGATAAATACCTTGAGCTTCTTGTAGAACTGCAGCTTGAGGTTCACTCCAAAAAGTGCCCGCTGTTAAATAAGCTCAAGGACAAAATGAACAGGAAAATAAGCGAATCCAAGTTGGATGCAACCACACGCTATGAGCTTCACACAAGACTTGAGGGTATGCCCAAGCATACCAAGGTGTGCCACGGAGATTTTAACCCCTCCAACATCATAATTACAGAGGATTCTACACCCTACATCATTGACTGGTCTCATGCCACTCAAGGAAATGCATCTGCCGATGTTGCAAGAACATACCTCTTGTTCTGTCTTGACGGAGATACAGAAAATGCAGAAAAGTATCTTAACCTTTTCTGCAAAAAAAGCGACACCGCAAAACAATATGTTCAGAAATGGATGCCTATTGTTGCAGCATCCCAATCTGTAAAAAACAATGAACACGAAAGAGAGTTCTTGCTGAGCTGGGTTAATGTAGTAGATTACGAATAAGTATAAAAAACAGATGGGTGAAAAAATCGTTGAATTTTTGCACCCATCTGTTTTTGTATGTTTTTTTATATATTTTTATATACGCCCTCTGCCGATGCTTCGTATGCTTTTTCTACAATTGTCTGTACATTTATTGCATCGCAAGCCGTGATTTCGGGTTCGGTATCATTTATGATGGCATTTGCAAAAGAGGAAATTTCCTTTTCATACATATTGCCTGTTACTACCTCAACAATAACGGAGCCGTCTCCGTCCTCTCTGTTCTGCTTAGCGTTGTAGCCTGCAGTGTCATCGGAGGTTGTAAGTACAATCTCGCCTGTTTCTACCTGACTGATTGTACCCTCGGAGAGGATTGAACCCTTTGTTCCGTAGAACTCAATGCGGCACTTTGCGGCATTGTCGGGAATATTGAAGTTGGAGTCAACATATGCAGTAGCACCGTTATCCATCTTCATAAGAACAGCACCGGAGTCCTCGGCTGTGTAGCCAAAGGTCTGATTCTGACTAAAGCCTGTAACGGTCACCGCCTTTGTACCGGAAATGTACTGGAGAAGGTCAATACAGTGGATACCCATATCCATAAGAGCACCGCCGCCGGAACGGGTTTTGTCCTGACGCCAGTTACCGGGAATTTCGGGATACCAGCAGGTAAGCTGACCTCTCATAGAAACAACATCACCAATAACGCCGTTTGCTATGAGTTCCTTCATCTTCTGATGGTATGCAGAAAAACGCATCATAAGACCAACACCAAGCTTTACGCCCTGAGCCTTGCAGAAATCTGCAATTTCTTTGGATTCTGCCACGGCAAGTCCCATAGGTTTTTCAAGGAGTATGTGTTTGCCTGCCTTGGCTGCTGCCATAGCCTGCTCCTTGTGGCAGAATACAGGTGTAGCAATATACACTGCATCTATTTCGTCCAGTGCAAGAACCTCTTCCACTGTTTCAAAAGCATATTTTGCTCCGAATTCTTCTTTAACATTTTTTGCCGCTTCAAAGTTTGTATCCATAACAGCTACAAGCTCGCTGTTTTCGGAGAGCATCATACCGGGGATTGTTCTTCTGTATGCGATACCGCCACAGCCTATTACACCCCATTTAATTTTTGCCATTATATTCACCTCTTATTTTCTTAAAATATAGGTCTGTAAAAAGGTATTTTTACAGACCTATGCTTTTTATGATTTTATCTGCCTTCCTGCATTTCCTTTACGGATTCGAGAACTGCATCAGCCATATATTCTACCTGCTCCTTACTTAAACCATAGAGGGGGAGGTGTGTAAATCTCTTGTAGAATACTTCCTCACAGTTGGGGCAAGTCTTTGCAATTTCGTCAGAATTGTAACCCATATCCTGTACAACCTTGAATCTGTAGAGAGGTCCGAAGTGTGCAATCTGGGTAACTCCCTTTTCTTCCAGCTTCTTCTTGAGCACCTGAATGTCTCCGCCTGCCTTTGCAGGATCAATCTGGAGAAGATACATATGGTAAGAAGGCTTGATATCCTCTGTATCGAGAAGCTGAGGAATGATAGCATCATTCTCTGCAAATCTGTTTGTGAGATATGTTGCAGCTTCGCGGCGTGCAGCAATGATTTCTTCATTACGTGCAACCTGAAGAGCAAGACCTAAGCCCTGAATTTCTGTTGTGGAGGAGTTGCCTGCCACAAAGGGACCTTCCTTACCGGGGATTGGAGTGATGTTGTAGAGCCAATCCTTGATGGGGCAAGTAAAGTCAAGACCTAAGAAACGAGCTCTCTTCATATCGGGGCCAAAGCCGGGAACTGTTGTTGTGAGAATACCGCCTTCACCAAAGGAGGTGATGTTCTTAACTTCGTGCATAGAGAATGCAGCAAAGTCACCTATTGTACCGAGCTTTTTGCCCTTGTACATAGCACCAAAGCCATGTGCAGCATCTTCGAGAACGAGGATGTTGTGCTTTCTTGCAAGTTCCATAATAGGATCAAGATCAACAGGGTAACCGCCAATATGTACGGGAACAATCATTTTTGTCTTGTCTGTAATTTTTCTTGCTACATCTGCAGGATCCATATTGATTGTTCTGGGATCTACGTCTGCAAATACGAGCTTACATCCGATAGAGAGAGGATAAGCCATTGTAGCTACAAATGTGATGGCAGGAACGATAACCTCGTCGCCTTCCTTAAGATTAGCATATTTGTATGCAATTTCGAAACCTGCAGTAGCATTTGTTACAAATGTTGATGTATCTGTACCGAGGTATTCGTTGCAGGCAGCTTCTGCCTTTTCTACCTGTGAGCCGAGGGAGAGCTTGCCGGGAGGTGTAGCGAGGGGTTCGAGCTTCTTAACCTGCTTCCATACAGCTTCCAAAGCATCGTCGTATTCCTTGCCTTCACCCTGCATAAGGAAACGGATAATTTCCATTAAATCGTGAACATTGTAGTTCTCACCTACTGCTGCCCAGGGCACCTTGGTAGCACCTGTGTTATACCTGAAATCAGATGTCTGTTTTCCCATTTTTAATTCCTCCTGAAAATTTAATTATAATCGGGTTTCCGTTTTGGAAATCCCCATAATGTTCTGATTATATTTTATCAAATGTACATTGCAAAAAAAAGGCTTATAATTCCTTGTTTTTTGTAATATGTTCCGTATTTTGAGAATTATTAACAAATTTTCTTTTCAAAACCGACAAAAACCACAAAATAGGGACTGTAAAAAACATTGATTAGTTTTTTTACAGTCCCGTTTGAACCTTTGGGAATAGGAAAAAAAATTAATGTTTTTTACAGTCCCTTAATAATACTATTTGAGCTGAGCACCAAAATGCTCATCATTTATCTGCTTGATAACAGGAATAAGTCCGATTATGGCAATAAGGTTTGGTATAGCCATAAGACCATTCATTGTGGAGGATATGCTCCATATAAGGTCGAGATTGCCTACTGCACCGATATATACAAAGGCTATGTAGATAACTCTGTATATTACCACAGTTTTGTGATTCTTGTTGGTGAGAAATTCCATACATACCTCACCGTAGTATGCCCAGCCGAGAATGGTGGAAAGGGCAAAGAATATGGTAGAAAGGGTTACACCCACACCTCCGATACCGGGGATAATGGCATTGAATGAACGGATACTGAGAAGTGCTCCGTCTGCCGTGCCTGTGTGCCAGAAGTCTGTAGTGAGAATTACCAGTGCAGAGCAGGTGCAGATGATTATTGTGGTAAAGAATACTTCAAACATACCCCAGAGAGCCTGCTGAACAGGTGTCTTTGCCGAGGATGCCGCATGTGCTATAGGTGCACTGCCAAGACCTGCCTCATTGGAAAATACACCTCTGGAAAAGCCGAATTTCATAGCTGTCATTATTCCATAGCCTGCCGCACCGCCAAGTGCCGCCTTGGTATTAAAGGCTTCTCTGAATATCAGTGCAAAGGCTGCAGGAATTTTTTCTGCATTTATTATAAGACATACAACTGAGCAAACCACATAGAACATAGCCATAAAGGGCACAAGCTTTTCGTTTACGGAAGCGATTCTTCTCATACCGCCAAGAATAACCGCCGCAGAAATCACTACAAGTACAATGCCTGTAACCCAGGTGGGAACAAAATCCTCAAGAGCTATTGCAATGGAGTTACTCTGTGTGGCATTTCCTGTACCCAGACAAGCCAGCATCGCAAATACCGAAAAGAGAATTCCAAGGATTTTGAACTTAGGTCCGAGACCGTTCTTTATGTAATACATAGGTCCGCCCACATATCTGCCTTTTTCATTCTTTTCACGGAATTTTATGGAAAGGGCAATTTCCGCATACTTTGTAGTCATACCAAGCAGGGCACTTACCCACATCCAGAAAACCGCACCCGGTCCGCCGGACACAATGGCTGTGGCAAGTCCTGCTATGCTTCCTGTACCTATGGTTCCTGCCATGGCAGTAGCAACCGCCTGAAAGGGGCTCACACCCGAGGAGCTTACCTTGTGTTGCTTTTTGGAGAATAGTCCGAAAAGGGTATTCTTCATCATATAACCAAAGCGGGTAAACTGCGGAAAGCCAAGCTTAAAAGACAAAAAAAGTCCCGTGCATATGAGCAGTACAAGCATCACAGGTCCCCAGACGATACCGTTTATTGCGGCATCAATTTTCGTAATAATTTCCAACATAATATACAGCATCTCCTTTGATGAAACTTTTTTTATTTTAACAGAAGTTGTGCCGAAAAAAAAGAGGAAAACTTCCTTGTTTTCTGCAATATTTTCTGCATTTTTAAAAAACATTGACAAAAAAACCGCCTTTATTTATAATTATTTTGTCAGGAAGTGATATATGTTGATTATTAACTATGATATTAAAAAAATTAACGCTGTTCTCTTGGATTTTTACAATGCTACAGGAATTGATATGGAATTTCTGAAAACAGATTTTTCACCCGTGGGCAACCGCCGTCTTTCGGGCAATCGGTACTGTATGGCTATGCAGAGTAACGTTGCAGGAAGAAAAGCCTGCAGCCTCTCGGATATGCAGCTTTTGGAAAAATGCCGTGTAAGCAAAAAAACCGAAATGCACATCTGCCATGCCGGTCTTGTGAATGTTGCAATTCCCCTTTTGTACGATGACGTCATCATAGGCTACATTATATTCGGCAGAATGAAGCCCAATACCGATTTTGCTGCTATAAAAGACTATATTGCCGGACTTGGTATAAATGCTGATAAGACGGCACAGCTATATGACACTATCCCGATATACAAATCCGATATAATACAAAGCGTTTCCAACATAGCCATTATGCTTGCAAAATATATTCTCCTCAAGAATATGATTAAACCTGACCTTAATGACAATATCCAAAAGGCTGTGGACTACATTAACAACAACCTGGAGAGCGATCTCTCCGTAAAATCCATCTCCAAAAATGCCAATGTATCTAAAAGCGTTCTGTACAAAAACTTTCATACAAGCTTTAACTGTACTGTAAGTGAATATATTCACGCAAGACGGGTGGAAAAATCGTTGGAACTGCTGACCGGCACCGATATGTCAATAGAAGAGATATCACAAAAGGTCGGCTTTTCCAGTGCTTCCTACTACAGCAAAATATTTAAAAAACAAATGGGTGTAGTTCCCGTTAAATATCGGAAAACCAGTCAATACAGCGAGTAGAAAGAAGTGAAATAACATATTGACATAATACCTGCCGTGATGTATAATAGTTTTTAACATTAGATGTATTTTCGGAGGTATATATAATGAAGAATAAAAAAGATTTATTAAAGCCTTATGAGGTACAGGATTTCAAAAATATCAGACATATGGTTGACCTTGCCGCAGAGGAAGACGGAAACAAAATAGCATACAAGTTTTACGAAAACAAAGAAATAAAAGAGGTAACCTTCAAAGAGTTCAGAATGCTCACCGAATATCTCGGAACTGCCATTACAGACCTGGGATTCGGCAAAAGCCATATAGCCAATATCGGTATCAACAGCTTTAAGTGGATTACAATATATGTAAGTGTACTAAAAAGTGCAGGTGTGTATGTTCCCATAGACAAGGAGCTTCCCGAAACCGATATCACCAATGTTATAAATAACAGCGAAAGCGAAGTTGTGTTCTATGCAAAGAAGTTTGAAAAGTTCTTTACAGAAAACAGGGACAAATTCCCGAATGTCAAGTACTTTATAGGTCTTGACCGTGAGGAAGACGAGGGTGAATTCCTCTCCTACGATAAGTTTCTTGCAAAGGGCAAAAAGCTCTACGAGGAAGGAAACCGCGACTACGAAAAGCTTGCAAGCGATCCCCACGACCTCAAGATGCTTGTTTATACATCCGGTACAACAGGCAACTCAAAGGGTGTTATGCTCACCGAGCACAATTTAAAGTCCGGTATATACTACGGACTTCAGGCAAGTATGATTTTTGACTCTTGTCTTAGTGTTCTCCCCTATCACCACACCTACGAAGCCATTCCCGGACTTCTGGTTGCAATACACCACCGCACAACACTGTGCATAAACGATAAGCTAACAAACGTCCTCAAAAATCTCCAGACATTCAAGCCCGAATACATCTACCTTGTTCCAGCTTTTGCAGAATTGTTCTACAAAAAAATATGGGCAACTCTTAACGAAAAGAAAATCGGCGGACTCTTTAAGGTGATGATTGCCGTAAGTGACGGACTTCGCAAAATCGGTATTGATGTTAGAAGAAAGCTGTTTAAATCCGTAATAGATAACTTCGGCGGAAATCTTAAGGAAATTGTGTGCGGAGGAGCACCTATAAGAGCAGAGATCGGCAAATTCTTTGAAAGCATCGGCATTATCCTCTTTAACGGCTACGGCATTACAGAGTGTTCTCCTCTTGTAAGTGTTAACCGCATAGAGTGTAATGACCCCTCAACTGTCGGTATGGTTCTGCCCTGCCTTGATATCCGCATTGATGAACCGGATTCCGACGGCATCGGCGAAATCTGTGTAAAGGGTGATGTAGTAATGAAAGGTTACTACAAAGAGCCCGAACTCACAAAAGAGGTTCTATCCGATGACGGATGGTTCAAAACAGGTGACTACGGCTATATGAATAAAACCGGTCTGCTTGTAATAACCGGAAGAAAGAAAAACATTATCGTTCTTAGTAACGGAAAGAATATATATCCCGAAGAAATCGAAGAATATATCCAGGGCATACCTTATGTAAAGGAAGTTGTTGTGTACTCCGTAAAGAATGAAAACGGCATTGAAGATGCCCTCTGTGCAGAAGTATTCCCCGATTGGGAATTTGAGGGTGTGAAAGATAATCCCGACTTTGAACAGCTCATAAGAAAGGATATATCCGAAGCGACAAGCGTTCTTCCTGCATACAAAAAGATTTCCAAAATCAAATTGCGTCAGGAAGCATTTACAAAGAATTCTTCCAACAAAATAAAGAGAAATCTTATTAATAAAGATTAAAAACATCGGTGACCGTAAAATTGCGGTCACCGTTGTTTTTAGTATAGGTAAATTGCACTTACGGTTTTTTTTGACGTTTCCCCGGACTTCTTGACTTTGAGCGTCCATTTCATTACAATTATCTTATATGGCTTATTAAACACTTTTATTATAAGAAAGGATATGTTATGGACAGACTATTTACAAGAAGCACCACTGCAAAATATACGGCTCTTAACAAAATATGGGATTTTTTAGCCGATCCCCAAAATAAAGGAATTGACGAAAAATGGTATGAAAGCTTTCCGGAAAATACAATAGAAATGTGTGTTCCCTCCTGTTGGAATACAACGCTGGGGTATTTTCGATATGTAGGTACAGCCTGGTACCGCACATTTTTTGAAACATCGGAGGAAAATATACACATCACCTTTGAAGCAGTAAACAACGAATGTGATGTATATATAGACGGAAAGCACATAGGTCATCACTATGGCGGATTTGTTGAGTTTGGCTTTGATGCCTTTGGTATCGGATGCGGAAAGCACGAAATAACAGTAAGAATAAACAACACCCCCAACCTCAAAGATACCATACCTCACGAAAACTGTGATTGGTACAACTACGGCGGAATATGCCGCGGTGTGGGGGTAGTGGAAATATCAAATGTCCTCATACGCAATACCGTCATTAGATATACCCTGTCGGAGGATATGAAAAAAGCCGGCATCAACATAGAAGCTGAGCTTTTTGCATTAAAGGAAACAACCGACACCATAAAGGTATACTGCGATGACAAGCTGGTTTGTCAAAAGGAAATTACTGTAGACGGCAACGGAATTTTTGCTCTGGATGGAATTTCGCTTGATAACATCAGGCTGTGGGATATAGCAAAGCCAAACCTTTACCACATCACGGTGGAATTCGGGGGAGAAAATCTCACCGAAAGAATAGGTTTTCGTAAAATAGAAACACGGGAAAAGGATGTTTACTTAAACGGCAGAAAAATAAAGATAATTGGTGTCTGCCGTCACGAAATACACCCCGATTGGGGATTCTCTATGCCCTTTGAGCTCATAAAGAAGGATATCGACATAATAAAGGACCTAAACTGTAATGCAGTTCGCGGAGCACACTATCCCCACTCCAAAAAAACAATAGACTACTGCGACCAGCAGGGGCTCCTCTTCTGGGAGGAAATTCCTCTTTGGGGAAACCTCTTGGATTGGAACGAATCCCTTAAGGAAGAAAGCTTTGTGCAAAGAATTCTTACTATGTTCGGAGAAATGATAAAGAGAGATATCAACCACCCATCCATAGTGTTTTGGGGGTTATATAACGAAATTGATACCTCTCTGCCCCAGTCCCGTGCCCTTACGGAAAAGATGGTGGCTATGGTAAAGAAAACGGATAGCTCCAGACTTACCTCCTTTGCAACCTGCTCAGTGCATCCGGGAAACCCTCAGGACATATGCTCCGACCTTGTGGATGTTGTCGGATTTAACTACTATACAGGATGGTTCCCCTCGGTAACTGAGGAAACCTTTGAGCAGTACATTGCAAGGATGCGTTCTCAGGTGGATGCCAATGCTAAAGGAAGAAAGATGCCTATGATGATGAGTGAATTTGGCGGTGCCGGAATAAAGGGAATGTGCTCATTCGAGAGTCAGAGATGGACGGAAAACTACCAGTCGCTTCTTCTTACAAAGGGTATAGAAAGCTACTTTGGCAGTGAAGAAATGTGCGGCGGATTTATATGGCAGTTCTGCAACGCACAATCTCAACCTTGTTTTGAGCTTCAGCGTCCCGGCGGTGTGAACAACAAGGGACTTGTGGACGAGTACAGACGTCCAAAGGCAGTTTTTGAAACCGTGAAGCAGCTATACTGCAAGCTGAATCCGGACTCTGACAATGTGACGGAAATAGAGCTGTTTTGATATGAAAATGAGGCTGTAGCAAAATGGATATTTGTGCAAGCCATTCGTAGGGGACGGAGCTCCCCTCCGTCATGCTTTACAGGACACCTCCCCTTACGTAAAACGCAAGGGGAGGCTTTTTTAGATATTAGACTAAATTTGAATTTTTAATAATTTTGTACACTGCAGGTGCTGCAGCGGAGGTTATAACTGTTTCGGGAAGCATATATGCCAAGTTGTATATGACGGAATAGAACAGTGCCAATGCAGGGCCCTTGAAGTTTTCCATAACCCATAAGCAAAATCCCTCCAGTGCCTTAATCTGAGAAAGGCCTGTGGAATCTGAAAAAAACCATTCTGCCCATGTGCCGAAGAATATGGCACCGGAAACAATATGAACCAAACATCTCAGAGCACATACAAGAAGTGCTCCCGTAATTATTGCAAATGTCTGATTTTTTATTTTGCCACGGAATATCCCTGCAAATCCCAGAACAACATAAGCAAGAATATAATCCAGAAAGCACACAGCAACAGCAGCGCCTGCCGCCATATGGCTGTCTCCCGGTAAAAAGAATGCAGAGACCGTTCCCATACCGCTAATGAGCTGTATTATGCTGAATAAAAACGAAGAGAGAACTCCCCATCTTATTCCGTAAAAATATGAAATAAGCACAATAGGCATCATAGATGCTGCCGTTACCGTTCCGCCAAAGGGAAGCTCAAAAATCTTTATAAAAGACAGCACTGTTGCTATGGCAATAAGCATAGCACTGGCTACAAGTCGTTTAGTTTTCATTGTTTAATCCTCCATTCCTAAGACTGTATCAAAATATATTGCTGCGATACCTGCAGATATTAATACAGTCTCAAAAAAGCGATGCAAAAACCTGTTTTTGCATCGCCTTTTTTGTAAAATAATTTCCTACGTTGGCATTACCCAAATCAGGTTTGAGATATCCAAAGACACCTCTATGGGTCGGAACGCAATATGTTCCCTCTCAGCCTGCCTGCGCAAGCTCCCCTATTAAATGGTTATTAAATTTTTTTCAATCCCGCAGTCAGCTTTGCTGACTGCTCCCTTTACACAATAGGCATTTAAATCCGCTCAACAAGCCAGCCTTGTGCGCCCTGAGCAGATCGAGGAAGTGCCCTTGGGGTATAAAGAAGGATGGCACGCGTAAGCGAGACGAAATGGTTACTAAAATGTAATTAAAAACCGTGTCAGGAGTTACTTATTGCCAAGACATCTGTCTACCATTGCAAATACCTCAAGTCTTGTGATGTTTGCCTTTGGTTTAACACTGCCGTCATCATAGCCTGTGATGATACCCAGCTTAGCCGCATAGGCAATACTTGCCTTGGACCAGGAAGAGACTTCTCCTGCATCGGTAAAGGTGAGCTCACTGTCCTCGGTCTGCCACTTCATAGCACGGGCAAGAATTGTGAGCATCTGCTCACGGCTGATAAAGTCCGCAGCTCCTACTCTGCCGTCTTCATAGCCATTAAGGAGACCGTGTTTCATTGCTGTAGCAACAAAGGGTACAGCCCACTCTGCTACAGAATCTGCATCTGTACATTCAAGTACCAGACCATCCTCAGGCTGAATTCCCATTGCAAGAAGTGCAATCTTTGCAGCTTCCGCACGGGTAAGGTTGTCACCGGGTCTCATAGAGGGTTTTTCCGCACCATCACCTGCGATTATACCCTTGTCCATAAGAGATTTTGCGTGCTTATAGCCCCAGCTTGTTTCGGGAATATCGGAAAAACCTTTGAATTCTTTGGTTTCCTCCTTTACTTCCTCCTTGGGATCATCCTTTTTGTTGCCGGAACCTCCAAAAGAACCGCCTCCGCCCGGACGGACACTTGTTCCTCCGTTTCCACTGCCGGTACCGGAATTATCATTGGATTCATTGTCGTCAGAGTCATCCTCACTACCGGAGCCGCCCTCATTGCCGGAGCCGCCCTCATTGTCGGAGCCACCTTCGTTGCCGGAGCCGCCCTCATTGTCGGAGCCGCCCTCGTTGCCGGAGCTACCCTCATTACCGGAGCCGCCCTCGTTGCCGGAGCTACCCTCATTGTCGGAGCCACCTTCGTTGCCGGAGCCGCCCTCATTGTCGGAGCCGCCTTCGTTGCCGGAGCCGCCCTCGTTGGCGGAGCCGCCCTCGTTGCCGGAGCCGCCTTCGTTGCCGGAGCTACCCTCATTACCGGAGCTACCCTCACCGAGATTAACCACAGCATTCAAACATTCCACTTCTTCTGCTCTTGTAATAGGCGGCGGTGATGACAGTGATACTTTTGAAAAATCAATATTCACATCGCCATAGGCACCATTGAGCATGCGGAATGTAAGTTTAAACAATGTGTTATTTGCAGCGGCGAGCTTCTCACTTGTCAATGTGAGTGTTTCGTCGGCACTGTTGTGCCACGCAACAGTACCGCTTTCGGACATAAAACCTTTCATACAATCTGCTACGAAAGCAGTATCGACATATTCCAGCTTAGTTTCATCAAAAGTATACTTTATTGTTAAAGTCGGA
>JAZPXS010000279.1:0-4034 GCA_045543775.1 Clostridia bacterium | reverse complement strand
CTTTGGGGTATTGCAGACAGAACAGATTATGACTTAAAGCAGCACCACGAGCACAGCGGTCAGAATCTTGAGTATGTGGATCCCGTTACTAACGAAAAATATATTCCTTACTGCGTAGAACCCTCACTGGGTGCAGACCGTGTGGCTCTTGCATTCCTTGTGGAAGCATACGATGAGGAAGTGGTAGGCGAGGGCGATACAAGAGTTGTTATGCACCTCCATCCTGCACTTGCTCCTGTTAAGGCTGCAGTACTTCCCTTATCCAAGAAGCTCTCCGACAAGGCTCTTGAACTCTTTGAGAAGATGAGCAAGAAGTTCCCCTGCGAATTTGACGAAGCAGGAAGCATCGGTAAGCGTTACCGCCGTCAGGACGAAATTGGTACACCCTGGTGTATTACATACGATTTCGACACAGAGGAAACCGGCAAGGTTACTGTAAGAGACAGAGATACAATGGAGCAGATTACTCTTGATATCGATGAGGTAATACCTTATATTGAGAAACACTTAGAATTTTAATACAAGATGCCCCCGACATTTAGGTCGGGGGCATTTGTTTTTATAAATCATATTTAGTGAGAACAAATCAATCAATATACTTTCCAAGCAAAAAGAATTTACGGTCAGGATACCACAGTATGTGCCTGCCGTCTGTATATGTGCAGGTGGGGTAAAGAGCAAGGGCATCCTTTGTATCAAAGTGATCCGTGCCTTCGGGAAGCTCCATAAATATTTCATCTGTACCTGCTTTAAAGCGTATAGGCTGCTCACCTTTGGCATCAAAGGTTCCGAAAACCCGTCTGATGGGATTTCTGGGGAAGTAGTGATCCTCCTCGTTGAATCCTCCGTGGAAGAACTGAACATAGCTCTCCTCGGTGAGTCTGTATATGGGGCAGGGGGCAACGGGATGAACAAATGGAGTTCCGTCGTCAAACCTGAGTGGTTTCGGCTCTCTCCAGGTCTTCATACCGTCATCGGACACAGAGTAGTATGCATAGCCTGTTGTAGTTCGCATAGAGCAGAAATATCTTCCGTCAGGGAGCAGTACCCATGCAGGCTCCTGAACAAAAGAACCTAATTTTTCGTCAGGTACTTCAATGCCGTTTTCACTGTCGGGGAGGAACGTTATTTTAAGCTCATCTATTTCCGGGTTGTCATCAAGGTTATCAAACCGCATAAAGTACAGTCTGCACCCCTCGTCTATTTTGGGACTTACCTTTTTGCTTCCCCATTTGGTATATCCGGCATAGTAAAGTCCGTCGTGACCTCTCATTGGCAGTTGATAGACGAGATTACTCTGATTGAATTCATCAAAATCATAGGGTGTTTTGCGGAGAGGAACATCGCACAAATCACTCCAGCTATCACCGCAGTCATCGGAGTACATACAGCAGAAGGTACCCGTAAGCTGTCGGTCTACATCGGTAAAATCTGTTTCACGGTAGTAAAAAAGATAAATTCTTCCTGATTTTGACACAATAGGAAATCCCCAGCTTGCCTGCTTGTCCTTGTTACCAAGCTCAGGGGAAGCACCGCAGAGAAATTTAGGTTCGGACCAGTTCTTTCCGCCGTCATAGCTTTTTGCCATAAGCATATGGTTGTCACCGTGGTTTTCCAGCGTGCTCTGTGTCCAGAAGGCAATGAGACCGCTAAATTTTTCGTGCTGCACCACATACAGGTGTACATTGTCACTCTGGTATTCTTTGTATTTTGGAACATACATAACAAAATCAGGATTTGTCAGACTAAGCTGTTCCTGCATATGATTTGGATCGTGTATGTGCATATTTATCACCTCGGATTTATTGTACACTCATTTGCCAAAAACTGCAAGTACTTGTGTTGAAAAATATATAATTATGTGGTAGAATAGATTTAACAAAGTTAAATCTATTCAGCTAAATTCGCTTGGCAGCGAGCTAAATGTGCTAAAGCACGCTAAATTACTTCGTAGCTAAATTGACCTGCGGTCAGCTAAAGGCGAATTTAATTTAGCTGTTTTGAAAAAACAATTTAGCTATGGAGCGAAGCGGAATAATTTAGCTTTGAACTTTAGTTCAAAATTTAGCTAAAAGAAATCAATTGGATGTGAGAATATGGCAGAAAGCATAATGCTTGATAAAGCAAAAGATTTTGCAGTTGAAATTATAAATATGTGCAAAGACATAAAAGAAACAAAAAGAGAAAGTGTTTTAACAAATCAGCTTATGCGTTCGGGAACATCAATAAGTAAGAGGTTTAACAATCGGCATCTAAATTGTTCACTGATTATAAACTTTGATATACAAGGGATAAAATCATATGAACAAGTTTGCGGTCAAATTGAGAAAATGTTATTAAATTATGAGCTTATATGTGTATAATGTTGCATATAGGCTCTTTTTAAAGTTTAAGCAATGATTTCTCTACAACAAATGTTGACTTTTTAAAAAATGTTGTATATAATATAGATGGGTGATAACAATGAATTTAATTATTGACACGATACAAAAAGAAAAAACAAGAATTGAATATATGCTTAAGCGATATCGTAAAATAATTGAAGAACTTCCGAAAGGATCGCTATCAGAGTCTAATAAAAACGGTCAAAAATATTATTATTTGAAATATCGTGAGGGCAAAAAGGTAGTTTCAAAATATTTAGGTAAAGATGCAGGGGATATGCCTAAACTCATAGAAAAAAGGAAACACACCGAGGCTATGATAAAGTCATTGGAAGATGAACTTAGAATAGCAGAAAAAGCATTGGAGGGGAATGTATGATAATCTATCACGGAAGTAATCTTGTAGTTGAAAAGCCGAAACTTATAGAACAAAATAGATATCTTGATTTTGGATATGGTTTTTATACTACAACAAATAAATTTCAGGCAATTGGTTTTGCAGATAAAGTATATAAGAGAAAAAATGAAGGTTCAAGACAAGTGAGCATATATGAAATAGATGAAGAAAGATTATTTTCAGAATGTTCTGTTCTAAGATTTGATGCTCCAAACGAAGCATGGCTTGATTTTGTTGCTAGAAATCGTAACGGAAATTATAAGGGAGAAAGTTATGATGTTATCTATGGTCCTGTAGCAAATGATGATGTTTATACAACATTCACACTCTATCAGTCTGGTGCATTAACTAAAGAACAAACGCTTGAAACATTAAAAATCAAGAAACTGTATGATCAGATGGTATTCACAAGCGAAAAGGCACTGTCGTTTATTAAGTTTGTTGGAACAATACCGGAGGAGGAAATGTGATGGAACAGAAAAAATTTGAATCTATGATGATGCTTATCGTACCGAAGATAATAAAACTGATTGTTGAGAATAATTCTATTGATGAAGTTGATGCGTCAATAAAATTTTATAGATCACAAGTGTATAAAAAATTGGAACATGAAGAAACAAAACTATGGCATTTAAGCCCATTGACCTTGTACAATATGTATGAAGAAGAAGTAAAAACAGGAAAAGTTGTTTTTCCGGAGGAGACATAACTATGAGTAAAGAAGGTAACTTTTTAATATTTTGTATTGAACAATACAAGTCTGCTAAAAACCTGAATGGTGAACAGGTAATCGATTTATTTAGTAAATATAAAATTTTTGATTACATTATGAGTTGCTTTGAAGCATTACACACAACCGGCGCAAACTATATCATTGAAGATATTGATTTGTATATTGAAGCCCGTCAGGCGGCTGTATAAAGATTAAAAAATTTTGTCCCTAACTTGACAAAATCATATAAAGATTGTCGAATTTTGGCGAAAGGAGTTTTAAAGTTGATTCTTAAGATTAAAAAGTCTTTATCTTTGATAGATTATAGACTTATAATCTCTTTGATGCTTATACAATTAGTTCCGACCTTATATACAACTTTAAGGATTTTCTTTTTAGGTCAACTACCGGGCGAGTATTCATTTTCTATAGCAGGACAGCTTACCTGGATAAATTTACTGTATGAAATTATAAACGAATCAATAATACTGCCGCTTTATTATTTTATTGGTAAAGCATCAAATAACAAAAAAGAACTTGG
>JAZPXS010000278.1:0-6013 GCA_045543775.1 Clostridia bacterium | reverse complement strand
CGATGATATTTTTTGCCAGATGATGTTACATAATATGTACTGTCAGAAGTCACATAGGATGGGATATCAACTGTTACGGGGTTTGCGGGTTGTATTATTAATGACTTATTCATAACTGATAACCCTAAGACACAAGCTATAATTAATGCTAATGCTTTGATACTCTTTGGTAAAAGAAAAAAATCTCATCAAATCAAAAAAATACTAAACATATTTACAAAATCACTTTTTTTCTGTTATAATAAAAATGGAATTTAGTGAATTGTTATAACTTTGGAGATGTTGTTGTGACAACACTATGTGATATATTTGCTGTATATAGATAATGATTTTAATTAATATATTTTTATGGAATTTATAGGGAGGAAAAAGTATGAAAAAGTTTTTTGGTTTTTACACAAAAACCCCATTAATTTTGAGGATTGCGATAGGCCTTGTTATAGGTATATGCCTTGGACTTTGGGTTCCTGAAGCAGGTTTTGTAACTGTTTTTGGCGATATTTTTGTCGGTGCACTTAAAGCAATCGCACCAATACTTGTATTTGTACTGGTAGTGGCATCTTTGGCAAGTGCGGGCAAGGGCATAGGAAACAGATTTAAATCTGTAATATTTTTCTATATGCTAAGTACTTTCCTTGCTGCAGTAATTGCAGTTGTTTTAAGTTTTATTTTCCGCACAACAATCCCTCTTGCTCAGGCTGTAGAGCAGACCGCTCCGACAGGACTTGGCGAAGTCTTCCGCACACTTATGGGAAATATGGTTATGAATCCTGTAAGTGCACTTATCAACGCAAACTATGTGGGAATTCTCACTTGGTCTATCATTCTTGGTCTTGCACTTCGAATTGTTGCCGGCGAAAAGACAAAAGAAGTACTTACTGATATTTCAAATGCTGTATCAAGGTCGGTAGCATGGGTAATCCAACTTGCACCCTTTGGTATTATGGGGCTTGTATATAGTTCTGTAAGTGAATACGGCATTGAAATTTTCACTGATTATGGAAAAGTTCTTGCAGTTCTTGTAGGATGTATGATTTTGATGGCACTTGTGATTGATCCCTTGATTGTTGCTTTGGCATTAAAGAAAAACCCATACCCTCTCGTATTTAAGTGTTTCAAGGAATCTGGTGTAACAGCATTCTTTACAAGAAGTTCTGCTGCAAATATTCCGGTAAATATGAACTTATGTGAAAAACTTGGACTCGACAAAGAATATTACAGTGTTTCCATTCCTCTTGGTGCTACTATTAATATGGATGGTGCTGCAATCACTATCACTGTTATGTCTCTTGCTGCAGCTTTTTCACAGGGTATAGAGGTAAATATTTTTCTTGCAATACTATTAAGTTTTGTGGCAACGCTGGGTGCTTGCGGTGCATCAGGTGTTGCAGGTGGCTCACTTCTTCTTATCCCGATGGCATGTTCGCTTCTTGGTGTAGGTCAGGATATTGCAATGCAGGTAGTCGGAGTAGGCTTTATAATCGGTGTTGTTCAGGATTCGCTTGAAACTGCAATAAATTCATCAGGCGATGTAATCTTCTGTGCAACTGCAGAATTCCGCGAATGGCAGAAACAAGGCAAAGAACTTCCGTTCTAATGGAGCACTTAAATTAGACCTGTTTACCATGATGCTTAGTGTGACAGGACTCGAACTAACATTGGTTTCACATGACAAATTTACCTGAAACTACAGTAAATTCCTTGAAAATACGCCAGTATTCCCTGTGTAATTTACTTTGTTTCAAGAAAATTTGTCTATGTGAAACTGCCAAGCACCTGACAACTTGAAAATTTTATTAAGATTTTAGTGCGGCAGGTTGAAGGCGGGCTGACGCCCGTCAAAACCGACAAACTGAAAGCTTTTAAAATTTTCAGTTGTCAGGCAGTGAGAGTTCGAATCCTGTCACACTAAAAGAAAAGCTTTAAGGTGAACTCAATGGGAAAGTAAGGTGAATGCGAAATGATTAAAATAGCAATCTGCGACGACAAAAAAGAATATTTGGATACTGCAAAAAATCTGATTACCCAGTACGGAGCAGAAAAGGATGTTCCTTTTGATATAACTGAATTTTCAAATCCATCGGATTTGCTTGATGAAACTGTGGAATATGATATATATTTGCTTGATGTTTGTATGCCTGGTATCACAGGTATGAGTTTGGCAACAGAGCTTCGTGCAAAGCGCATTGAAAGTCCGATAGTGTTTTTAACTTCATATTCCGATTACGCGGTACAGGCGTTTGGTGTGAACGCAACACACTATATCGTAAAACCCTACACGAAAGAAGAATTCTTCAATGGTGTAGATAAAGCACTTGCGGCTATTAACATCAATTCACCAAAAACCATAAAGCTAAAAATTGAGGGCGGATATAAAACTATTCTTGTTTACAATATTGTGTGGAGCGAATCAAACGACCATTATCAGATAATATCTCTGTTAAATGGTGAAAAACTTTCTGTCAGAATTTCTGCAACCGAGCTTGCAGATAAACTCTCTCCTTTCGGATGCTTCTATCAATGCGGAAAAACATATATCATAAACCTTGATTACATTGATAAACTGTCATCAAATTCTGCAGCATTGACAAGCGGCGATAATTTAGTTATTCCGAGGACTGCATTCAAGGGCTTACAGGCTGCATATTTTGATTATTTCGGGAGGAGGTAAGCGGATATGAGAGAGATAGGCGTTGTTGAAATTCTACTTTTGGTTTTATCTGTGCTTTCTCACGTTGGAATGTCGATTTTCCTTGCTAAGCCACGATTTAACAGGGTTGTAACTGCACTTATATGGCTTGTATTCAGTATTGTGTTTTTAGGTTTGCCGGCACAGCATCCCCGTGAGAATTTCATTATCTCGCTTGTGCTTAACGGTGTTTTGTTCTTTTTCACAACGAAGGGAAAGCCGTCGGTAAAAGGCTTTCTGTTTTTAAGTTATGTATGTATATACACTTGCTTTTCCACAATGGCTACTTATGTGGGCGCAAGGCAAATACCACTTGCAGCTAAAATCATATTCGTAATTCTGACTATGGTTGTGCTTCAGCTTTTACTTTACTATGTGCTTTTGCCCAAGTTTAAGCGATTTAGTACATATATAAATGGTGGATGGGCAAAATATTATGCCATTGTAATAGCTTTCTTTATTATGATTGCGGCACAGTCCATATACTTACCGGATGAGCTTGCACTTTCAAATACACAGTTTATCTATTTTATGCTTACAGTTGCATCCTTCTTTGTGGTGTATGCTTCGCTATTTGCAAGTTTGCAGGATGCGGTCAATTATGAAAAAGAACGACGCAGACAGCTCCACTCTGAACTACTTATTTTGCAGGTGGAGGCACAGGAAAAGGAAATCGAATATGCAAGGCAGTTTAAGCATGATATGCATCATCACTACGATGCACTTATGTCTTATGCTTCTGCCGGAGAAACGGAAAGAATAATTGACTACATTAAACAATACATGGAACAAACTGCTTCTTATGCACCAAAAACATTTTGCGAAAACCATACAATCAACAGTATTTTGGGTGTTTATCAGGAAAAAGCAAAAAATAAAGGTATAGATTTCGAGGTGCAGGCATCAACACGCAAAACACTTGGCATTGCTCCCCCTGATATTGTAACGGTGTTTGCCAATGTCATCGAAAATGCTTTGAACGGTGCGGAACTGGCACCTAAAAACGGAAGATATATAAAACTTGATATATTCCACAAGGGGAAGAAAATCGTTCTTAATTGTTCGAATTCCTGTGACTTAGACCTTGACTTTGATGATATGCCCGAACAAATGCGAAGCACAGGCATCAAAAGTATATGTTCTGTGGTTGAAAAACATAATGGTAACTGTCGATTTGTGGCGGGCGCGGGACAGTTTGAGTGTATCGTTATCATGGATGCATAGGTAAAAATTTAATCAATTCATAAAACTCTCTTGCTTTGTCAAGAGAGTTTTTTTGCAAATTACGACAGAAAAGATACAAATTACGACAACGCTACCTATTTATTATATAGATTTGATAAAATTATAGTGTGTATTTTTAATTAAAAGTGTATTTATGAGTGGGGGCAATAGTATGAAGAACTTTAACAAAAAACTTTTAAGCTTCGCTATAGTTTTGTGTATGTTTCTCTCGTGTTTTTCGGGAGTGGTATTTGCAAAGGATACCGAAACAATCGTTATTCTTTATGAAAACGATGTTCATTGTGCAGTAGAGGGTTATTCTAAACTTGCAGCAATGAAAAATGAATTATCAGAAGATTATGAATATGTAGGCGTTGTATCCTCCGGTGACTTTGTTCAGGGCGGAACTCTTGGCGCAGTTTCCCGTGGTGAATACGTAGTAAGCCTTATGAACCTTGTGGGATATGATGCCGTAACACTTGGCAATCACGAATTTGATTATAAGCTCGCACGGCTCAATGAGCTTGTAGAATTGATGAACACAAAACCTATCTCTTGTAACTTCCAAAAGATAGGTGAAAGCAAGTCTTACTTCGAACCGTATTCCATCGTGTCCTACGGTGATGTGGATATAGCATATATCGGCATCACAACACCGAGTGCATTGTCATCATCGTCACCTGCACAGTTTAAGGATGAAAATGGTGAGTATATTTACACATTCAATGTAGATACCCTTTACGATGTCGTACAGGCAAATATTGATTCTGCAAAGGAAGATGGCGCAGATTACATAATCGCCCTTTCTCATATCGGATATGAAGAAGATCCGCAGTATGAGGATGCCCGTGACTTAATTGAAAATACAGACGGATTTGATGTTGTTCTTGATGGGCATTCTCACTCTGTTATTGAAAATATGAAACTGACAGATGAGGGCGGAAATGAGGTTGTTCTTACCTCAACAGGCACAAAGTTTGAAAATATCGGCAAGCTTACAATTTCAGACGAAACGATTACAACAGAGCTTATAGAAACTGAAAGCTATACTAATACGAATGCATCCGCTGATGCAAAACTTGCGGAAATAAACGAAGCATATTCTGCTCTCGGTAATCGCAAGATTGGTGAAAGCGAAATAGAGCTTATTACGCACGATGGAGATAAACGCCTTGTCAGGACAACAGAAACCAATCTCGGCAATTTGTGTGCAGATGCAATTAAAACAGTAATGAAAGTTGATATTGCCTATGTAAACGGCGGCGGAATCCGTGCACCGATTGAAATTGGCGAAGTATCGTTCAATGACATTTTTAGTGTTTTTCCATTTAACAATCAGATTGTTGTAGCAGAAATGACAGGTCAGAAAATACGCGATATGCTTGAAATGTCACTTATGAATTATCCGGCAGAAGATGGCTCTTTCCCTCATGTTGCAGGACTAACATTTTCGGTTAACAAATCCATTCCAACATCTGTTAAAACAGACGAAAACACAGTTTTTACAGGCGTTGACGGTGAGTATAGAGTTTATGATATTAAAGTGTTAAATGAAGACACAGGCGAATACGAGCCTATTAAACTCGACGGAACATACTCCTTTGCAAGCTTCAACTACTTTGTTTTAGACCAAGGCGGCGGTATGAGTATGTTTGACGGTGTAAAAATATTAAAGAATGACGGAATGCTTGATGTTGAAGCGTTAGAAACATACATCACAGAAACCCTTGGCGGTGTTATCGGCGAAGAATATGCAGAGGTAGATAACAGAATTACCTTTACAGACGGTGAGGATGCACTTTTGGGGGTCATCGATTTGTCGGGTGATGCCTGGTATAGCGATTCTGCAAAGTACATTTTAGAAAACGGTCTTATGAAAGGTGTAACAGATACCACCTTTGCACCAAACGAAAACTTGACAAGAGCGATGCTTGTTACAGTTCTTTACCGTGCAGAAAATGAACCTGCCACAAACCGCAGTATTCCTTTCTCTGATATTGATATGGGTGCTTATTATGCAAATGCTGTATCTTGGGCAAAGCAGAACGGTATTGTAAACGGTGTATCTGAAAATGAATTTGCACCGGATGAAAGCATTAC
>JAZPXS010000277.1:0-18315 GCA_045543775.1 Clostridia bacterium | reverse complement strand
CAGTATAAAACAACCGATGCTCTCTATTCAAGAGAGCATCGGTTGTTTTTTTGAGGTTGATATAACATATGTTTGACAACTACAGAAAATATTAATTAATATTTATTTCTATAATAGTTGACATTATAACCATTTTGTTGTAAAATAGATTGGATAAAAAAGTAACATAATCTGTTTTTAACTGATTCGAAACAAGGGTGGACAGTTTATGTCTTCCCTGTTTTTTTGAGCATTTTTATTTAGAGGAGGATTCTATATGGCAAAAACATTATATCTTGTACTTGAGAACGGCAAAGTTTTTGAAGGCTACAGTTTGGGCAGTGAAGGTGAAGCTTCGGGAGAAGTTGTATTTAACACTGCAGTACTGGGTTACAACGAAATGATTTCTGATCCGGCATACTGCGGTCAGATTCTCGTCCAGACCTTTCCCCTTATCGGAAATTACGGAATTATACCTGAAGAGCTTGAGAACAAGAAGCCTGCTTTAGCCGGCTACATAATAAAATCCATATGTGACTCTCCTTCCAACTTTAGGTGCGATGGTGAACTTGAGGACTATCTCAGAGCAAATAATATTGTTGCACTTGGAGGAATTGACACAAGAGAACTCACGCAAATTATACGTGATAACGGTACTATGAACGGTAAAATCACAAATGATATTTCCAACATAGATTCAATTATCGCAGAACTTAAAGAAGATAAAATTGTATCTTGTCCCTGTAAGGTTTCCATAGATACAAGTGTCGATTTTGAGTCTGAGACTCACGAAAACAAAGTTTGTCTTGTTGACCTGGGATGCACGCAAAGCTTTATAGAACTTTTTGTTTCGTCTGGAATTGATGTTACCGTCCTCCCCTATAATACATCTGCTGAAAAAATATTAAATTCCGGATATGATGGAGTGATACTTTCCCCGGGACCCGGAAATCCAAATAATTTTGATGATATAGCTTTCGAAATAAAAAAGATTATAACCTCTGATATACCGGTATACGCTTGCGGTCTGGGACATGAGCTTGTTGCTCTTGCACTCGGTACAAAGGTTGTCAAACATCCATACGGTCACAGAGGTGCTAATCAGCCTGTAAAAGACATTAAAAACAACAAAATATATATTACTGCTCAGAATCACGGGTATATTGTAGATGAATCTTCCCTCCCTTCTGAAGCCACCGTTACATTTGTAAATGTCAATGATAAAACCGTTGAGGGATTTGACTATAAAAACAATGTTACCACACAGTTTGCTCCCAATCTGTGCAACGGTCCCCACAACACATACAGTATCATTGCAAGCTTCAAAGAACTTATGAAAGGAGACAAATAATTATGCCACTTAATAAAAATCTCAAAAAAGTTATGGTTATAGGCTCCGGACCTATTGTAATAGGTCAGGCTGCAGAATTTGACTACGCAGGAACTCAGGCTTGCCGTGCATTAAAGCAGGCTGGTCTTGAAGTTGTGCTCGTTAACTCAAATCCGGCTACCATTATGACAGATAACGCAATGGCAGACGAAATCTACCTAGAGCCTCTTAACCTTCCTACTATCAAGAGAATAATAGAAAAAGAGAAACCCGACAGTCTTCTTTCTACTTTAGGAGGTCAGACTGGTCTAACACTCTCTATGCAGCTTGCCAAAGAAGGTTTTCTTGAAAAACATGGTGTTACACTCCTAGGTGCTAACCCCGAAACTATTGACAAAGCTGAAGACCGTCAGATGTTTAAAGATACTATGGAATCCATCGGTCAGCCTTGTATTCCTTCAACAGTTGTTACAACTGTTGAAGACGCTGTCAGCTTTGCTAACGAAATAGGATATCCTCTCATAATACGTCCTGCTTTCACGCTGGGTGGTACAGGCGGCGGCATTGCATACAATGAGGAGGAACTTATTGAAATTTCCACTAATGGTCTTTACCAGTCCCCTATTACTCAGATACTTGTAGAAAAATGTATTTCAGGATGGAAGGAAATAGAATTTGAGGTTATAAGAGACAGTCTGGGAAATACGATTGCAGTTTGCTCTATGGAAAACCTTGATCCCGTGGGCGTGCACACAGGTGACTCAATTGTTATTGCTCCTGCAGTTACTCTTTCAACCAAAGAATATAATATGTTGAAAAATGCTGCTCTAAGCATTGTAGATACCCTTGGCGTTGAAGGTGGTTGTAACTGTCAGTTTGCACTTAACCCCGAAAGCTTTGAATATGCAGTTATTGAGGTTAATCCCAGAGTATCCAGATCATCCGCACTTGCTTCCAAAGCTACGGGCTATCCAATAGCCAAGGTTGCAGCAAAGATTGCCATCGGATATACTCTTGATGAAATATTAAACGATGTTACGGGCATTACCTATGCAGCATTTGAGCCTACGGTGGACTACTGTGTTGTTAAATTCCCCAAATGGCCATTCGATAAGTTCGTATATGCTACCAAGAAGCTTGGTACACAAATGAAAGCAACCGGCGAAGTTATGAGCATCGGTGCAAGCTTTGAAGAAGCCATTATGAAAGCTGTCCGAGGTGCAGAAATAAAGCTCGACACCCTTACAAACCCAAAACTTGCAGGCTTTACAGATGAAGAAATAGATGCTAAGCTCTACGACTGCGACGACCAAAGACTATTTGTTGTTTATGAAGCATTAAAGAGAGGTATTTCTATTGACAGAATTCACGAAATCACCCTTATTGATGAATGGTTCCTCAGTAAGCTTCTCAACCTTGCAAACTTTGACAAGGAGCTTGCACAGTGCAAAGAACTCAATGATGAACTTTATCTAAAAGCAAAGAGGATGGGCTATCCTGACACTGCAATTGAAAGAATAAGCGGCAAAAAGGTTACAAACCATATTAATGCATCATTTAAAATGGTTGACACCTGTGCCGGCGAATATAAGGCTACTACTCCATATTTCTACTCAGTATACGAAAACCGTAATGAAGCAAAAGAATTTATAGACAGCCGAAAAGAAAAGAAAGATACCGTTATTGTATTTGGTTCCGGACCTATTCGCATCGGTCAGGGTGTAGAATTCGACTATGCTTCCGTACACTGCGTATGGTCACTTAAAAAGGCCGGATATGATGTTGTTATAGTAAATAATAATCCCGAAACTGTATCTACAGACTTTGACACTGCAGACAGGCTGTATTTTGAACCTCTCACCAACGAGGATGTTATGAACATTATTGAAGTAGAAAAACCGGTTGGTGTAGTTGTTGCTTTTGGCGGTCAGACTGCAATAAAGCTTACTAATTTTCTTTCTGCTCAAGGAATCAAGATACTCGGTACCCCGGCAGAAAGCATTGATGCAGCAGAAGACAGAGAGCTATTTGATGCACTTCTTGAAAAGCACAATATTGCAAGGCCAAAAGGTACAACAGTAATGACAACAGAGGAAGCACTTAAAGCTGCAGAAGAAATCGGATACCCCGTTCTAATGCGTCCCTCGTATGTTCTTGGCGGCCAGAATATGATTATTGCCTTTACAGAAAATGATATCAAGGAATATATGGCTATTATCCTTGAAACCAATATTGAAAACCCTGTTCTCATAGACCAATATCTTATGGGTACAGAGCTTGAAGTAGATGCAATATGCGACGGTGAAGATATTCTTATCCCCGGTATTATGGAGCATATTGAACGTACCGGTGTTCATTCTGGTGACTCTATTGCAGTATATCCTGCGTGGAACATATCCGATGAGCTCACAGAAAAGATTATAGAAAGCACACGCAATCTCTCCTTCTCACTTAATGTTATTGGTCTTGTAAACATTCAGTATCTCATTTATAAAAATGAACTGTATGTAATCGAGGTTAACCCGAGAAGTTCAAGAACTATCCCCTATATAAGCAAGGTTACCGGAATACCTATGGTTGATTTGGCAACAAGAACAATGCTTGGAGAAAAGCTAAAGGATATGGGTTACGGAACAGGACTTTATCCCTCATCACCTTATGTTGCAGTTAAGGTTCCCGTATTCTCATTTGAAAAGCTGGCAAATGTTGACAACCACCTTGGACCTGAGATGAAATCAACCGGCGAAGTTTTGGGACTTGCCAACACCAGAGAAGAGGCGATATTCAAAGGTCTTGTATCAAGCGGTTGCAATATGAAACAACGCGGCGGCATATTCATTACTGTGCGTAATTCCGATAAGGATGAAATTGCTTCTGTTGCGAAAAAATATGCTGACCTCGGATTTAACCTTTATGCAACAGAAGGCACAGCAAAAATACTTCGCACCAATGACCTTACTGTTGAAACCGTAAGTAAAATTCACGAAAATCCCGAATCAAATACTCTCACGCTTATTGAAAGCGGAAAGGTAAACTATGTTCTTTCCACTTCATCCAAGGGCAGAATTCCTACCCGTGACAGTGTTAAAATACGTCGTAAGGCAATAGAGCGAAATGTTCCCTGTCTTACCTCCTTGGATACCGCTGCAGCACTTGCTGACAGCATTAAAAGCCGTTACAGTGAATATAGTACCGAGCTTGTTGATATCAATAATCTTCGTACTGAAAAAACAGTTCTAAACTTCACAAAAATGTATGGTACCGGAAATGACTATATCTTCTTTAACTGCTTTGATCAACGCATCGATAACCCTGCAGGTCTGGCAGTCAGCCTTTCCAACAGAAGATATGGTATCGGCGGTGACGGTGTAATACTTGTTGGTCCCTCCAACATTGCAGATGCCAAGATGCGTGTATTTAACCTCGATGGCAGCGAAGGAAAAATGGGTGGTAACGGAATCCGTTGTGTTGGGAAATATCTTTATGAAAACGGAATTGTAGACAAGCTCAATATAAGTATAGAAACCGCCAGTGGAATAAAAGAACTTAAACTTTTCCGTCAAAACAGCAAGATTGCTCAAGTGGAGGTTAATATGGGAAAAGCTGAGCTTAGTCCTGCAAATGTCCCTGTTAATCTTGACGGTGATACTGTTATCAACAGAGAGGTTAGCATTGCAGACGGTAACTACCGTATTTCTGCCGTATCCGTAGGCAATCCTCACTGCATAGTTATAGTAGACAATGTCGATAAATTTGATATTGCAAATATCGGACCAATGTTTGAAAATGATCCATTATTCCCGGAAAGAGTAAACACTGAATTTATAAAGATTGTTGGCAACAATACGATAAAAATGCGTGTTTGGGAAAGAGGAAACGGAGAAACCCTTGGTTGCGGTACAGGTGCTTGTGCAGCTGCTGTTGCAGCTTGCGAAATGGGTCTGTGTGACAAAAATAAGGACATTACCGTTAAGCTTTCCGGCGGAGACGTGATCATACGCTATACAGATAACGGTGATGTATATCTTAGCGGTGATGCAGTCAAAGCTTTTGAGGGAACTGTTACGATTGAATAAAAAGCAATAATTGCAATGAAATCAGCAATATTTTTATAGTTTTAGTTATATTATTGTGTTACAATATATTTAACATATACTAAAGCGAGGTAAAAAAACTATGAAAATGACATTCAGATGGTATGGTGAATCTGATCCTGTAACTCTTGAAAAAATCAGGCAGATTCCCGGCGTAACCGGTATTGTGTCTGCTATCTATGACATTCCTGTTGGAGAAGTATGGCCCTATGAGAGAATTCTTCAACTGAAAAATACGGTTGAAGCTGCCGGACTGGAACTTTCTGTTATTGAAAGTGTTCCCGTACACGAAGATATTAAAACAGGTGACGGTGACCGCGACAGATATATTGAGAACTACTGTCAAACTCTTCGCAACCTTTCAAAAGCAGGTATAGATTGCGTATGCTACAACTTTATGCCAGTATTCGACTGGACTCGTTCTGACCTCGCATATCCCCTGCCAGATGGTTCTAATGCACTTATATATGACGAAAAAACTGTTCTTAAAATGGATCCTCTGACCGGTGAACTTGCTCTCCCCGGATGGGATTTATGCTACACCAAATCAGAGATGAAAGCACTCCTTGAAAAATATAAGGCAATAACAGAGGAGCAGCTATGGAATAACCTTAAATACTTCCTCGACAGGGTTATAAAAGTTGCAGAGGAAGTTAAAGTTAAGATGGCAATTCACCCGGACGATCCTCCCTGGAGTATTTTCGGCCTGCCGAGAATAATAACTAACAAGGAAAATCTGGAAAAATTCCTTAAGCTTTATGACAGCAAATACAACGGCCTTACGCTCTGTTCCGGATCTCTTGGTGCAGATCCTAACAACGATATGGTTGAACTTGTAAAAACATTCTCTGATAGAATTCACTTTGCACACATTAGAAATATCAAACTTACAGGCGAAAAATCCTTTGAAGAAGCTGCTCACAAGACAGACTGCGGTTCCCTTGATATCTTTGGTATTGTAAAGGCTTACCACGATGCAGGATGGGATGGTTATGTCAGACCCGACCACGGCAGAATGATCTGGGGAGAAAGCGGTAAACCAGGATATGGTCTCTTTGACAGAGCTCTCGGTGCTGTTTATATAAACGGGCTTTGGGAAGCTTGTGAAAAGTTATCTTAATTAAGGAGTGCAAGTATTATGAAATTACCTCTTGGTGTTAATTTAGATGAAAAAATATGTGTTGTCACCGGCGGCGGCGGAGTTCTTTGTTCAGTATTTGCACAGGCTTTAGCAGAAGCAGGAGCTAAAGTTGCAATTCTCGACCTTAACAAGGATGCTGCTGATGCTGTTGCCAATAAAATCAATGACAATGGCGGAAAAGCAATCGGTGTAAGTGCAAATGTACTTAGCAAAGAAAGTCTTGAGGAGGCAAAAAAAGTTATAAATAACGAACTTGGTTCAGTTGACATTCTCATTAATGGTGCCGGCGGAAACAATCCCAAAGGTTCTACAAGCAAAGAATACTATGAAGCAGGAGACGAGGAAATTGAAGGCATCAAAACCTTTTTTGACCTTGATCCAGATGGAGTTGGCTTTGTTTTTAACCTTAACTTCCTTGGCACACTCCTACCAACACAGGTATTTGCCAAAGACCTTATGGGCAAGGAAGGTGCTACCATTATTAATATGTCTTCTATGAATGCTTATACTCCTCTCACCAAAATTCCGGCTTACAGCGGAGCCAAAGCCGCAATTTCTAATTTTACACAGTGGCTCGCAGTTCATTTCTCCAAGGTTGGCATTAGAGTAAATGCCATTGCACCGGGATTTTTCTCAACACTACAAAACAAAAGTCTTCTCTTTAACGAAGACGGAACACCCAGTGAACGCTCGAAGAAAATTCTCTCTCAGACTCCTATGGGAAGATTTGGCGAACCGGAAGAGCTTATCGGTACACTCCTTTGGCTCGTAAGCCACGAAGCATCCGGATTTGTCAACGGTGTTGTTGTTCCTGTTGATGGCGGTTTTTCTGCTTACAGCGGTGTTTAAAAAATATCAAAATTTTAGGCAGTTGTGATAGTTTCACAACTGCTTTTTGCTTGCATATTTTATTTTTTTATGGTAAAAATATTAAAAAACAGCAAAAGGAGTATCAATGTTATGAAAGAGTTCTCATATACCATAAAAGATAAGCTATCCTGTTATAATTCCAAGCGATGCAAGAGTTTCAACTGCATCTTTGGCATAAGCAGCAATTTCTTCGGAATCAGCGAAAGTTACAGTCTGTGCTGTATTTGAGAGCGAAAATGCTCTGCAAAGCAAAACGCAAATGTCCTGACGGGATATATTCTGTCCTACGCCAAAGGTGTTTTCGGAAACACCGTTTACAATGCCGAGTTCATACGCAGTGCAAACATACGGAGCATACCACATATTAAGGTCAACATCAGCAAACGGGTTATCTGAAGCGACATCTGTAATATCTGTACTTGACGCTGCACAAAGGATTTTGACAAACTGTTCTCTTGTAACACTTCCGTTTGGAGCAAAGTTTGTATCATCCACACCATTTATTATGCCTTTTACCTTGAGATTTGCGATTGCTTCCGCTGCCCAGTGAGTTTCCGGAACATCTCCGAAAACATAGCCAACAGATTCTACATCCTTTATCTGCTGATTATAATCTGCAGATACACTGTGGGAAAATCCACCCCCGCCGCCAGAAGGTCTTGAAGAACCGGAAGGCTCATCTTCCTCGATGTCTGCAATAAATTTCTCAAGCTCTTCTATAGTGTCAAAAGCGGTATTTCTATCTGCAATCGCTTTCTGCTTTTCTGTTGTGAGTGTGCCGTCAAGATCAATATCAAGATACTTGGCATTTTCTTCTGACAGGAGATTTTCTACATGTCCGTAGCCTTTTTTTGCCGGATTTGCAAGACCGTACAGAACTGTCATTTCCGCATATTTCTTATATGCAGATTCAGCATCCTTGAAATCCATTCCAAACAATCCATCTATGATTTTCTTTTGTCCTGATTGGGAAATCAATTCATGGAAACATGAAACAAAAGTCGTTTTATTCTCTGCATCAAATGCTTTGAAGCCGATTTCGTCTTCATAGATAAATTCGCCTTTTTCATTTAGCAAAACAGAATCAAGGTTCTGGTTAAATGCCTCTGTAACCGAAACGCTCTTCACAATGCTGACTAAGCGATTATAGGCATCGTATGCTGTGGCATCGCCTAAATCAATATCATCAAGTGTATATTTTACATTTGCTGCAAGCTTTTCCTTATCCACACTTTGGAAGGGTACAAAGCTACGCAAAGAAAGTTCATCCGACTCGCCGATAAAAAACGAATAAAGTTCATTTTCGGAAAGAACTGCAAAATCTGTGACAAACCTATTCATATCAAAACTATTCAGAATTTTAAAATCACCAAATTTTGTCTGATTTGCGGGATAAAGTCCATAATAAATGTTATACACTCCCGAATCGGTATTTTCGTTAGCATTCACCACAAAAGTATACGAAAGTTTTCCATCCTTATCCGTCAAAACAACAGTCTGATTCTGGATACTTTCCTTATCGCCATGCTCTATATCATAAGGAGAGCAACCGGGATTTGTAACAAGTAAAACAACTGCACTGTTTGATGCGTCTGTTATTGCGCTTATATTTACACTCGCTTCACCGTTACTTTCATAAATAACCGTAACATTATTGTTGGTAAGCTCTGCAGCCACTACCGAAAAAACACCCATAAAATGAACGAAAGTCACCACAGCAAGAGTTACACACAATCTGGTTAAAAATGTCTTTTTGGTCATAACCTTACGTTCTCCTTTTTGTAAATTACTTGCTAAGATATTCATCAATCTGCTTCTGGACTTCCTTGCGAACCTTTTCTATTCCTGCTTCTTTGAGCTTCTTGATGTAGGCTTCTTCTCCGCTTTCGGGAAGAGTCCCGACTTCAAGTCCATAATATTCTCCGTGAATAGCAGTGATATTTGCAACTTCATTGAGAATACTATCAGTATTAACTGTAAATCCAAGAAGTTTGGAAACATCTGCTGTCTCATTAAGATCCTTCATCTGGAGATAAGTATCTTCATCCTTGCCTTCTATAACATAAGACATAAACTGATTACCAAACATCCAGCCGCTTGTTGAACGGTTGTAACCGTCTTTGTCAAGAAGTCTTATTGTGTTATCACCAATCTTCTCATAGTGCTTACCTTCGATACCATGTACTACAAGGTGATAAACCTCTTCGTTTGTATTTAAAACTTCAAGGAATTTAACTGCTTTTTCGGGATACTTAGTGTTTGCACCAACTGCATTGAGTGTCTGTGTCGCCATAACCTGATTAACTACGGGATTTCCAAGAGGTACTACTTCTACCTCATATCCTTTGCTGTTGAACCAATCCTGTTCGGCACCGGGTTTGTATGCACCAATGAATACAGCGTTTTCCTTGGCACTTCCGCCTGTGGAATCGGCACTTACTATGTCTTTTCTTATATAGCCCTTCTTGTACCATGAACGGAGCGTATCTACAGCATCGTTGTAGTAATCCTGCTCATGCTTAAATACAACCTTTTTTGTCTTTGTATCATATCCGAGAGGAACGATACCGTCTATATCCTCCACCTTACCATCTATAAGTGCCCAGGGTTGAGGACCGCGCATAGACGGATCAAAGGGATAGAGATTAGGTTCGTTGTCACGAATTTTTTCGAGGAAGGGTTCAATATCGGACATCTTCTTAACCTTACTTATATCGAAATCATACTTTTCTGTATATTCCTTCATAAAATACAATCCCTGCCAGAATGTATAAATCTGCATATTGGGGACTGCATAGATGCCATCTCCGGTATCAACTGCCTTCCACGCATAATCAGGTATTGTCTTTTTAAGTTCGGGGCAATCTTCGAGGTATTCATCCAGTTTGAGGAATCCACCCATAGTAGTTCCTCTGTGATATGTATTTACATATCCGGAGAAGCATATATCAAAATCTTCGCCGGATGCCATCATCATATTAAGCTTTTCATCATATGCACCGCTGTCCAAGGGCATAAACTTAATTCTGGCACCTATCATAGGCTCGATGATTTTGTTGATTTCTGCTTCAACTTCGGGGGTGTCCGGATACTCTTTTGCCGGGAAATACCACTCCAGAGTTACAACCTCATCAGATTTGTTGGCGTCATCACAACCGGTCATGCCAAGTACAAGTACTATAGCCATAACCAACGCAAAAAAGCCATACAGTTTCTTTTTCATAAAAATCATTTCCTTTCTTGTTTTGATTTTTTTCAGCATACGCCTATTCTTGATATTAGTTTATCAATGTTTTTTTGGGGTTTCAATTCGTTTCGTTAAGAATGTGGTGTCATTTTTTAATATTTGTTTGACTTTTGAGCGTTTTCGTGCTATTTTTTTGTTAAAACTGCTATAATAAACAGAATTTTTTATAAAAACGCATATAGCATATCACTAAACTTATTCTATAGGAGGCGTAGAGATGTACAAGGTTGTAATTGTTGATGATGAACGATATGTATTGGACTTATTCCCTGTACTTGTAGACTGGAATGAATACGGCTTTGAAATAGTGAAAATACTCCAGAATGGTTCTGATGCTCTCGACTACATTTCCACTCACCCTGTTGATGTTGTTTTTACAGATATTGCTATGCAGCCTATGAGCGGTCTTGAGCTTGCCAAGATTCTGCACGAAAGATATCCCGAAATCCTGCTTATATTCTTTACGGCTCACCGCGATTTCGAATATGCAAGACAAGCTATATTATATGAAGCTTTTGAATACATTGTTAAGCCAATAACATATGATGCACTTTGTAAAACTCTGAACCGCATTATTTCCAAACTTGAGTCAAAAGATACTACCATAAAGCTTCCTGTCGTTTCTTCAAAAGACGAAAACATAACTACTGTTCATAATTTCCTGAAAGAGAATTATTCAAAACCCATTTCTCTGGAAGATGTTGCAAGCGTAGTTTCTATGTCGCCGGTGTATTTTTCCTCATACTACAAAAAGCTCACCGGTGTCAATTTCAGCGTTACACTAAAGGAAATACGAATGCAAAAAGCCATTGAACTTCTCAAAAATCCAAAAGTAAAAACAAGCCGTGTACACGAGCTTGTAGGTTACACATCGTATTCACATTTTACAAAAAGCTTTCAATCCAGATACGGCGTAACTCCCACAGAATACAGGACTTCCATTTTTGAGCAATCGGATAACGGAGAAATCTAATGAAAATCTCAATTGTTCTATCTTCAATATCAAATTTTATAAAAGGTTTTAAAACACGCACATTATTAAAAAAGTATTTTAAAATGTGCTTTGTTTTGTTGCTTATACCACTTTTGATTATTGTTTCAACTTCGATGTACTATTACTTTCAGAAGTCAAACACAGCGATTACAAATGAACTGAATAACCGTTATCGACTTATGCGAGATACCGCAAATTCTGTATTTGATACATCCAACAAGCAGATATTTCAGCTGATTACGGATAATTCTGTAAACGCATTAATATACTCTGACGATATCGCAACAGGCGAAATACTGCGTCAGCCCAAAATGCTAATTGACAGGCTCATAAATCTCAATGAACACATAAACGCAATTGAAATATACAGCCTTAACAACAACTATCTCCTATCCACAAGAATTCCGGCATTTCTGGACGAGCTCTCCGATACAGCATGGTATGATTATTACAAGGAAACCGGCAAGGAATCTTTTATTATACCAAACAAATTCAGCAAATTTTCGCCTGCAATCAACGAAATCTGTATTTGCAGGGGCGTATACAGAAAAGGCAAGCTCCAGGCCTTTGTTCTGATGTATATTAATCCCGACAAGTTTTTGAGCATTTCTTCGTCTGACAGCACTTATTACATTTTGGATGGTGAGAACCAAATAATATATTCATCCGATGCAAAATCCATAGGTTCTAATGTAGTCACATTATATCCTGATAGTTTTGGAAAGCTTTTATCGCAAGATGACCGCGAACAGTTAAACGAGAAGGATAAGTGGAGCTATGGTTCACAAACATATGTCAGATGCGGAAAGTTTTTTGATAATCAACTTACTTTTAGTCTTAAGACACATGTAAAAAGAGATGTCAGCTACATGCATATTATCTTTATCAGCATTGGCGGAATTTTGATACTGCTTTTATTCACTTTGCTTCTGGCATTTTTCATTTCTCAAAATTTCTACGATGCAATAGAAAAAATGCTTTCGTACTTTTCTATTTCAGAAAAAACAAAGCTTGAAAACGACTTCGTCGAAACTGTAAACGAACTTCATTACATTCAGGAAAACATACAAAGTTCTCTACAATCCCGTGACGACATGGAAAACAATTTAATTCTGAAATCTCTTCAACTAAAGTCTGCTCAGTCTGTGGCTTTGCAGTCACAATTTTCTTCGCATTTTCTTTTTAACACCCTTAACTATATAAATATGAAAGCGATTGCTCTCACCAGGTCAGAGAATGATGTAAGTACTGCAATATCCTTGCTATCCGATATGCTCTATACTGTTTTGCATTCATCAGAAGACCTTATCACCATACGAGAAGAATTTGATTTTATAAAAAAATTTATTCAGATAGAAACACTAAAGCACGATTGCAATTACACTATCGTCTGGGATGTAGATGAGCGTATACTGGATTTGTGCACATTAAAGCTGATTCTTCAGCCAATAATTGAAAACGCTTTTACACACGCTATTTTCAAGCTCCCGTCCAATGTCCAAGGACAACTGAAGATATCTGCAAAATACACCGAAAATAATCAGAATATAATTTTTACAATATCCGACAACGGAATAACATCGGAAGAAACCATAAAAAAAATCAAACAGATACTGGATGACCCGTCAATCAAATTAAATACGGATCATATAGGTATATCAAATGTTAACAGCCGTATAAAGCTCGTTTTTGGAGAAAGCTACGGATGTAGTGTAAAGCGTGACAACGGCCATACAATTTTTGAGATTTGTCTTCCTGTAATATCTGTTATCAATAATAAATCACTCATCCAAGGAGAATAATCATGCAAAAAGTAAATTCATGGAAAGACTTAACTTTAAGAGAAAAAATCGGTCAGACAGTAGTCTGCCTGTGCGAAACCGAAAAGCACATAGAAATGTGCGGGAGTGTTGAAGCATTCCTCGAAAAATATCCTGTTGGTGGCATATTCAATAACGGCGGAATGGTAAAAGGGCTTCTTGTAGGTTCAAGAGCAGATTTCAAGGAAGTTACCAAAGAATATAATAAGTATTTAAGAGTCCCACTTTTTGGAGTTGCGGATGGAGGTTCTTTTGCATCTAAGCATGGAGTTACGCTTCCTCCTGCAATGGCTTTGGGAGCAGCAAATGACGAAAAGCTTGCATACAAAGCAGGAGAATATTCTGCGGAAAACTATAAGAAAACGGGTATTCATTGGGGTTTTTGGCCTTGTTGTGATATTGGTATGTCCAGACAAAGCCCCGTTATAGATGTTAGAGCCGTAAGCGATAATGCAGATCTTAACTACAAGATAGTAAAAGCCGAGGTTGATGCCATGCGAGATGCCGGAGTGATAGCTACACTCAAGCACTACCCCGGCGCAGATTGGAAGGAACATATAGATTCACACCTGGCGCCATCAAACAATACTACTCCTATGGAAGTATGGAGAGAAACCTATGGTAAAATGTACAAAAAGCTCATTGATGACGGCGTTCCTGCAATAATGACAGCACACATTAACCTTGTGGATTATCAGACAGAGAAGATAGATGGCGTGTATCCCCCTGCTACTATGTCATATGAACTTACTACAAAGCTTCTGAGAGAGGAGCTTGGTTTCAAGGGAGTAACTGTAACAGATGCTCTTGTAATGGGTGGTTTTCTGGGAGCAAATGCTGTTGATAACACCATAAAATCATTCCTGAGCGGTAACGATGTACTTCTGTGGCCGACATATGAATACATAGACGAAATGGAAAAGAGAATTCTTTCCGGGGAAATTGATGAAAAAATCCTTGATGCTGCCGTAGAGAGAATATGGAACCTTAAGAAGGAATACGGTATTCTTGAAGAAAAGGAATCGGAATCAGACAAGGACATTGCCTTCTTTGAAAACATTGCAAAGGAAATAAGCGAAAAAAGTCTTACGCTGGTTAACAACTTCAACCATCTTTTGCCCATCGACAAAAAGAGCATAAAAAAAGTGCTTGTAGTAGGAGTTACTCCCGACGACAAGCAATATGACAATTTGTGTCTGCTTAAAACCGAATTTGAGAAATACGGCTGCAGTGTTGAAATGCAGAGAAACATCTGGACTCAGGATATGGATGTCAAAGCTCCTCTATTTGATTTGATAGTATTTGCTTTGTGCCGCACCCCCCACAGACCTATTGGTCCTCTTGATTTTTGGGGAGATGAAGCATCGTCAATATGGGCTTCCAACTGTTCGGATATAACGAAAACGGTAGTTGCAAGCTTCGGAACACCGTATTTGTATAAATATTATGAGAATTCCGGTGTAACCTATGTAAACGCCTATGCAGATTCAAAATATGTCATAGAAGCCTTTGTAAAAGCGGTATTTGGTGAAATTGACTTTGAAGGAAAATCAAGTGTTAATCTGGAAAATATATAAAAATAATTACGAAAAGAGTGAGTTTGAATGAAAAAAATAAATGTTGGTTTTGTTGGCTTGGGACACAGAGGTAGAGAACTTGCTAAACTGTCCGCAACCTTTGATTGTGTAAATCTTGCCGCAGTTTGCGATATAAAGCCCGAAAACTTCTATGAAAAGCAGTGGTTATCCGACGCATCGCTTTCTGAAATGTTTCCCGACACAGTATTTTATGACGATTACGAAAAAATGTTAAATGAAGCTCCGCTTGATGTTGTGGTAGTGGAAACCGGAGCAGATATTCATGCAGAATTTTGTATCAAAGCGTTGGAAAAGAACATCAATGTTCTTTCTGATATACCCAATGTGGCAAACCTTAAAGAAGCCGAATTACTTTGGAAAGCCCATCTTAAGAGTTCTGCAATAATATCTACAGGTGCTAATCCCAACGAGCAAAAATTTACTGTTTTACTCCAGGATTTCTATAACAAAGGTCTGCTTGGTAACCCCTATTGCATGGAGGCAGAATATATTCATTGGAGCATACCAAAAAGTGCAGAAAACATTCATTTAAATGAAAATGGCGATTGGAGAAAGCTTCTTGGTCCTATCAGATATTGTACCCATTCACTTGGCCCCCTTCTGACTATTCTGAATGAAGAATTAAGGAAAGTAAGCTGCTTTGGTACAGGAATGCACGCAGACGCATCGGAATATTCTGCAAAAAAAGATGATATGATGTGTGCACAGTTCCAGACTGATTCCGGTGTTGTTGTACGCCTTATGAGAAACGGAAGATGCCGTGCAAATATTGGTCATCACAATTACAGAGTTTTTGGTACAGAGGGATATATGGAAAGAATCGAGCGTTTTGGCAAGCCTGTAATACGCTACAATTCAATGCGCGAACTTGACACTGATCTCAAAGAAATCGGTGGCGAGTTTATGCCTCCTGCATACGCCAACAACGAAAAGGCTGTTGGTCACGGCGGTATGGACTATGCTATGCTTGATCACTTCTATCAGGCAGTTCTTAATAATGAGCCTGCTCCCATTCCATTAAAAGCCGGTCTTGCAATGACGCTCCCGGGTATATATGCTGAAGAGTCTGCAAAGCGTGGCGGTGAGGTTCTTCGCATGCTTTATCCATGGGATGAAGATTGGTCTTCGGAAATACTATAATCTGTTATTTGGAAGAGGATAAGTATGAATATTGAAAAGTTAGACAAAAATTTCAAAATTGAATCACCATCCCACAACGGGTTGAAGTACCACAATGCCATGTCTTCTCCTATGCAAATATTTGGTCTGGCATGGTTTGAGGACAACAAAGAATATATTCGTATCCCCACAAAACTCTTTGATAAATTCAGCGAGGGTGTTTGCACTCTGGCAACAAACACATCAGGTGTAAATGTTCGTTTCAAAACAAACAGCAGCGTTATCGCCATAAAAGCCACACTACTGAATGATACAGCTATGAATCATATGACTCGTGTAGGAAGTGCAGGATTTGATGTGTATGTTAATGGTGAGTTCAAGGGAATTGCTGTTTCGTCCGATGAATCAAAATACATAGATTGTACTCCGGCTTCCAACCTTGGCAACGAAGAAAAGGAAATAACAATAAATTTCCCATTATACAATGGAGTTGAAGATTTATTTATAGGTCTGGACAATGGCAGTACACTTTCTTCTCCTATACCTTACAAATCTGACAAACCCATTGTCTTTTATGGTTCTTCCATAACCCAAGGCGGTTGTGCTTCCCGCCCCGGAAACTCATATACAACTATGATAAGCCGTCATCTGGATATCCCTGTCATTAACCTGGGTTTCAGCGGTAATGCCAAAGGTGAACCTCAAATGGCCGAACTGATCTCCCAAATAGATATGTGTTGTTTTGTATATGACTATGACCACAATTCACCATCACCTGAGCACCTCAAACAAACACATCAACCATTCTTTGAGATAATCAGAAAATCCCATCCCGATATTCCCATTGTCATTATCTCAAAAGCTGATCACTGCGATGACATTAAGAACATCAAAAGAAAAGACATCATATATGACACCTACAAAAATGCAGTTTCGTCCGGTGACAACAATGTTTATTTCATCGACGGCAAAGAAATATACACCGACGAAAACAGCGATGCTTGCACCGTAGATGGATGCCATCCAAATGATTTGGGATTTTACAGAATGTATAAAGCAATATGTCCTGTTATTGAAAGTGCATTAAATTCAAAAAATAGTGCTCACCGGAAATAATAAAAACTATGTTATCATCTATAGAAATCTTAATGAGACACTAAAAATATAGATTGAAAACCGTGTTAACATTGATAATATTTAACTACTTAAAGGTGCCTTAATTGGCGCCTTTTTGATATTGAAAAGAGCATATGCAAATCGCATATGCCCCAAATTCATTTTTGTCTTTCAAGCCACTTATCAAGTATTTTCCACAATTCTTCCTTACATTGTTGCATTGAATAATCACTCGGAAAATAGCTTTTAAGTTTCTTGGTTTCCAGGTAAACTTTCTCTTTTTCTGTTTCATCACACAATATTTTGTGTAATTCATAATTTGAAAGTTTCTGCTTCATACATAGCTCTTTAATTTGCTTTGCCTGTGTTCCCGACACGGTGCAAAGCTCTTTTTCTATATAGTCATTTACCATTGATTGCGATAAAACATTAAGAAAAGACAACTCCGCTCCTGCTTTAATGGACACACTTCCCTCATCGACCTTATCTAATAAAACATCTATAAGATTTGTAAATCTAATGTAATACCTTATTTGCCGAGCACTTTTATCCATCTTTTCTGACTTCCGGCACTGAGTTCCGGAAGTTAAATCGTTCCTTTTCCCTTGGCACTTTTGAGCTACATATTAAACTAATAGTTTTCATAAATTCCATGCAAGAATGCAGCCCGAAGGCTGTATCTTTTAGTTTTCAAATATAATTTTCTTTTTTAAATACAAATTCACAACTGCTTTTATGATATCTAATTTTAACTCACTGAACCTTGCCTGAACTGCAATGGATTCGTATGTGGTTTCGCTGTCGTTATAAAGTTTATCTACGATATCATCCTCGCTCTTTATTTCTGTAATGTTATTCTCCGTACACTTTATAATCTCCGATACAGATATTCCTGCTTGCTTCGAAAAATTCAATACACTTTTCTCGTTTGGAGTAATCTCGCATCCAAAGTATGCATTATAGCATTCCTTTAGTGTAAGACCTTTTTCAAAATACAGATAGCATAT
>JAZPXS010000276.1:0-4944 GCA_045543775.1 Clostridia bacterium | reverse complement strand
AATAACGCTTGCGCAATTGATATATTAAAAGGTATCAAAATTGATGCAGGCGAACAGATTAAAATAAGCGGAAGCGATCTTGACCTTTCCATAGAAAGTATTTTTGATGCAGAAATAATTGAGGAAGGTTCTCTTGTTGTGGATGCAAGAATATTTGCTGATATTATTAGAAAGCTTCCTGACGGCGATGTGGAAATCGTTACCGACAGCAAAAATGAAATGAGGATAAATTGCTTTAATACAAAATTCAATATTCTCTATCTTTCGGGCGAGGGATATCCCGAAATCAAAAAGATTTCGGACGGTGATTCCTTCAAAATTTATTCCAAGGATTTAAAAAATCTTATTAAAAGTACTATTTTTGCAATTTCCAACAACGAAAGCAGACCTATTCTTACAGGCTCCAAGTTTGAAATAGCAAACGGTAATCTTAAGGTTGTTTCCATAGACGGCTACAGACTTGCTCTTAAAAACCAGGCTATACCCGAAACAGGCTTTGAGGCGCTTAACTTTGTTGTGCCCGGAAGAGCATTAAATGAGCTTCTTAAAATATTAAAGGATGATACAACTATCGTCACTGTTACCATCTGCGACAATAATGTAATGTTCTCCTTTGATACATTTGTTATTACTTCAAGACTTCTTGAGGGAGAATTTATGGATTATGAAAAATTTATTCCCACAAATTCCACAATAAGAGTAAAAACAAATGTAAAAAATATGCTTGATATGGTGGAAAGAGCTTCCATCATCATAAACTATGACGATCCCAAGATTCCTATTATCTTAAATATAGAAGATGACAACCTCAGAATTGAGTGTATTTCCAAAAAAGGTAATTTTGATGAAAGTATGCATATTGAACATCACGGCGGTGACCTCAGAATAGGTATAGCATCAAAGCTTCTCACAGATACATTAAAGAGTATTGACAGTGAGGAAGCGGTGTTTGAATTTAATACTGCACAAAGTCCCTGTGTAATTAAGCCCACAGAGGGAGAGGGATATATCTATATGGTACTTCCCATCAGATTGAAGGGTTGATAATATGGAAATTATAGAAATTAAAACAGAATTCATAAAACTTGACCAGCTTCTTAAATTTGCAAATATTACGGAAAACGGAGCAGATGCGAAATTTTTGATAACCGGAGGATTTGTAAAGCTCAACGGGGAGCAGGAACTAAGACGCGGAAAGAAAATATATAGCGGTGATGTAGTTAATATCGACTATGAAGATGCCCACTTTACTCTCAAGGTAGTAAAAAATGATAATTAAAAGTCTTTATCTTGAAAATTTCAGAAATTATGAAAATCAAAAAATAGATTTTGATGAAAACAAAAATGTTTTCTTTGGGCTTAACGGTCAGGGAAAGACCAATGTTATAGAAGCTCTCTATTATTTTTGCACCTGCAAATCCTTCAGAAGTGTCTATGACAGAGAAACCATAAGATTTGGCAGTGACTATGCTCACATAAGACTTGAGTTTGAATCAATGGGCAGAGACAATACTGCAGATATCTATATTACCGATAAAAAATCAGTTAAGCTAAACGGTATAAACCTAGAAAAACTTAGTGAACTTATAGGAATTGCCAATATGGTAATATTTACTCCCGAACACCTTAATCTGATTAAAGACGGACCGGGAATAAGAAGAAATTTTCTTGATGTTTTCATAAGTCAGATTAAACCCAATTATTTCAGCTATCTTGTAGGCTACTACAAAATATTAAAACAAAGAAACGCAGTGATAAAAGGAAAAACAATGCTCTCTTCTCTTGATATCTGGGATGAAAAGCTGGCAGAATACGGAGTCAGAATCTGTAAATACAGAAATGAAGCTCTGGGTGAAATCGATAAGTATATAAAAAAATACAAAACAGAGGGCGAAAATCTTGATGCTGTATACTGTCCTTCCCTTAAAGGTGACTTTACTGACAAGGAAAACTTTATAAACAAACTGAAATCTTCTCTGGAAAAGGATATTGAAAAAGGAATAACAATGACAGGACCTCACAGAGACGATTTTGATATACTTTTAAACGGTAAGAGTCTTCGTAAGTACGGCTCTCAGGGACAAATGAGAACTGCGGTACTTAAAATCAAGCTTGCAGAATGTGAGATAATAAAAAACATCACAGGTAATGAACCTGTGCTTCTTTTAGATGATGTACTAAGTGAGCTTGATGAAAACAGACGAAGATATTTTACAGAAAATACAGGAGACCGGCAGGTTATTATAACCTGCACGGACAAGAGCTTTTCCGATGACGGAAAAGGAAAATATTTTTGTGTAAAAAATGGAAGAGCAGAGCAAATTTTTTAAAAAATTTGCGGAGGTAAAATAATATGTATCTTCATCTGGGAGCGGATGTGTGTGTAAGGACAAGGGATATAGTATGCATTATGGATATGGAAACCTCGTCCACATCACCCAGAACCCGCGAATTTCTTAAAAAAAATCAAAAATCAAACAGTGTGATAAGTGTAAGTGAAGAACTTCCGAAATCCTATGTAATTATCCACAACGGAGACAAAACAACTGTGTATATATCCCCGATTTCTTCACAGACACTCTTAAAAAGAGCGAATAACACCAGGGCATATTTTGCCGCGGCTCAATTCAAATAGAAAGGAAACAGGCTATGAATAATAACACGGAGTATAATGAAAATCAGATACAAGTCCTTGAGGGACTTGAAGCTGTAAGAAAGAGACCGGGTATGTATATCGGCTCTACCTCTGTAAGAGGACTTCATCATCTTGTTTACGAAATTGTAGACAACAGTATTGACGAAGCTCTTGCCGGTTTTTGTAATAAAATCGAGGTAAGCCTTAACAAAGACGGCTCCGTAACAGTAAAGGATAACGGAAGAGGTATGCCTCACGGAATTCACCCGAAAATGGGAATTTCCACCATTGATGTTATCTTTACCGTGCTTCATGCCGGCGGTAAGTTCGGCGGCGGCGGATACAAGGTTTCCGGCGGTCTTCACGGTGTTGGTGCTTCGGTTGTTAATGCCCTTTCTACCAAGCTTTGTGTAAAGGTGCACGACGGCGAAAACATCTGGGAACAGAGCTACAAGGTTGGTGTGCCTCAGGGTGAGGTAACAAAGACCGGAACAACAGACAGAACAGGTACTGAGGTTACATTCTGGGCAGATCCCGAAATTTTTGAAGAAACCCGGTACGAATATGATGTACTTCTCAAGAGATTAAGAGAGCAGGCATTTTTAAATGCCGGAGTTAAGATTATCTTCTCTGACCTGAGAGGAGACGAGGTTGTTTCCGAAGAGCTTTTGTATGAGGGCGGTATCAAGAACTTTGTATCTTACCTCTATAATGACAAAAAATCAAGAAAAGAGTCATTGGAAACAACTCACGAGAATGTAATCTATGTTTCCGGTGAAAAGGACGGTTCCATGGCAGAGGTTGCCGTTCAGTGGAACAACGGATATGACGAAGTTATAGAGTCATTTGCAAATAATATTTCCACCACAGAGGGCGGAACTCACGAAACAGGCTTCAAGTCCGCACTCACAAAGGTACTTGTAGAATACGCAAAGAAATATAAGCTTCTCAAAGACAACGAAGAATTAACAGGTGAAGACGTGAGAGAAGGTCTTATTGCGGTAATTTCCGTTAAATTGGAAGAACCACAGTTTGAAGGTCAGACCAAAACAAAGCTCGGAAACTCCGAAATGCGAACTCTTGTGGAAAATATGGTAAAGGAAAAGCTTGCTGACTTCTTTGAAGAAAACCCTGCAGTCGGCAAGGCTGTAATAGAAAAGGCACTTCTTGCATCAAGAGCCAGAATTGCCGCAAGAAAAGCAAGAGAAGCTACAAGAAAAACACCATTAGGCTCCAGCACACTTCCCGGTAAGCTTACCGACTGTATTGTAAAAGATCCCACAAAGACTGAAATCTATATAGTCGAGGGAGATTCTGCAGGCGGCAGTGCAAAGAACGGAAGAGACAGTAAATATCAGGCTATTCTTCCTCTTTGGGGTAAAATGCTTAATGTTGAACAAGCCCGTGCCGACAAGGTTTACGGAAACGACAAGCTCACTCCCGTAATTCAGGCACTTGGTACCGGTATTGCCGGAGAATTCAATATGGAAAAGCTCAGATACGACAAGGTTATAATTATGGCGGATGCCGACGTAGACGGTGCTCATATCCAGACACTTCTTCTTACTTTCTTCTTCCGCTTTATGACACCGCTTATTGAAGCAGGACATATCTATCTTGCAAAACCGCCTCTGTACAAGCTTACCCGAGGAAAAAAGAGTCAGGTTGCTTTCAGTGATGAAGAGAGAGACCGCATAAGTGAAGAACTTAAAGACGGAGATGAAAATGCAAAGGTTGATATCAGCCGTTACAAAGGTCTTGGTGAAATGAACCCCGAAGAGCTGTGGGAAACAACAATGGATCCCAAAAACAGAATTCTTCTTAAGGTTACTCTGGAAGATGCAGAGAGAGCAGATCAGATTTTCTCCGTTCTTATGGGAGACGAGGTTGAACCCAGAAGAATATTTATCGAAGAAAATGCTCAGTATGTAACAAACCTTGATGTATAAAAGCTGAAGGGAGAAAAAAATGGCGAAGAACAAAAAATACGAAGATTCACATTTTGAAGAATACTTCGACACACAGACAATAGTTGATATTGATATAGAAAAAAGAATGAAAGAAGCTTTTATCGACTACGCAATGAGCGTAATCGTAAGCCGTGCTCTTCCTGATGTCCGTGACGGTCTCAAGCCTGTTCACAGAAGAATACTTTATTCTATGTACGAGGAGCACCTTACAGCTGATAAGCCTTTCTTTAAATCTGCTACTACAGTTGGTAACGTTATCGGTAGATATCATCCCCACGGTGATGCATCTGTTTATGATGCTATGGTTCGTCTTGCTCAGGATTTCTCTATGAGATATCC
>JAZPXS010000275.1:0-3420 GCA_045543775.1 Clostridia bacterium | reverse complement strand
GTTCTGCAAGACTCTTGACGGTACAGTGATTATTGAATTTGTCCCGGAAAACACATAAACAGGAGGTGCTTTGTTTGAAAAAGGTAGCAGTTATAATGGGCAGTGACAGCGATCTGCCGGTAGTTGAAAAAGCAATAGATACTCTTAAGGAATTCGGAATTCCGTTTGAGGTACATGTGTATTCGGCACACCGCACACCGGAGGAAACAAAGAACTTTGTTTCCAAGGCAAAGGAAAAAGGTTTTGGTGTGATGATAGCCGCTGCAGGGATGGCGGCACATCTTGCAGGTGCAGTTGCAGCTAACACGGTTCTTCCGGTTATTGGAATCCCTGTAAGTGCAAAAAAATTAGACGGTCTGGATGCACTTCTCAGCACTGTGCAGATGCCATCCGGAATACCTGTGGCTACGGTTGCGGTGGATGGAGCTAAGAATGCCGCAATACTTGCAGCTCAGATTCTTGCTCTTTCCGACGAGGAGCTTTATGCAAGGCTGGTTGAAGACCGCAATAATGCGGCAAAGACAGTCCTTCAAAAGAATGCAAAAATAGAGGCAGCATATAACGCGTAAGTCACTGAATAAGCGGAAAATCCTTCCGCTTATTTGTATTTTTATTATAGAAAGTTCTATGTGGAAAAAATGCCATATTTATGAAAGGAACGGCGATGTTTATGACAAAAATTCGCGAAGAATGTGGTGTGTTCGGTATCATCAGTCCCGGGAAAAGCCATGTTGCAGCAAGCACATATTACGGACTTTTTGCATTGCAGCACAGAGGACAGGAGAGCTGCGGAATTGTAGTTAATGATGACGGTGTTTTTACATATCACCGTGACGAAGGTATAGTAAATGATGTATTTACAAAGCCGGTAATGGATAAGCTTGGAATGGGTAATATGGCACTTGGACATGTACGCTACGGAACAGCAGATACCAAGGGAAGAGTAAATGCACAGCCTATGGTTGTAAACCATGTCAAGGGGCATACTGCACTGGCTTTTAACGGCAGTATTACAAATTACTCGGAGCTCAGGAAGAAGCTTGAATTGGAAGGCTCCATATTCCATACAAACAGTGATATTGAGATTATAGCTTATGAGGTTATAAAAAAGAGGCTTACCGCAGTATCTCTGGAAAAGGCTCTGGAGGAGGCAATGGACGATATAGACGGTGCTTATTCCATCGTGATGATGTCTCCCACAAAGCTTATTGCAGCAAGGGATAAACACGGATTCAGACCTCTTTGTTACGGAAGAACGGCAGATGGTTCATATGTCATAGCATCCGAGAGCTGTGCACTGGATTCTGTAAGTGCCACACTAATCCGTGAGATTGAACCCGGCGAGATTGTAGTTTTTGGCAATGACGGAAGTGTCAAGGAAATAAAGGCACATTGCAATAAATGTGACAAATCCCTTTGTATATTTGAATATATCTACTTTGCCAGACCGGACTCTGTAATAGAGGGCAAGAGTGTTCACAAAGCAAAACTCAATGCAGGTAAGTACCTTGCCAAGGAGCATCCTGTTAAGGCTGATGTGGTAATCGGTGTTCCGGATTCGGGACTTGATGCCGCAATGGGATATGCCAGAGAGTCAGGAATACCCTACGGTATTGGCTTTGTAAAGAACAAATATATCGGCAGAACATTTATTGTTCCCGGTCAGGATGTCCGTGAGGATAAGGTAAAAATTAAACTCAATGTGATTGCTGATACTGTAAGAGGAAAAAGGGTAGTTCTGGTGGATGATTCCATAGTAAGAGGTACCACCAGTGCCGTTATAGTAAAACTTCTCAGGGAGGCAGGTGCCAAAGAGGTACACCTTCGTTCGTCTGCTCCCGCATTTTTAAATCCCTGTTATTACGGCACGGACATCGCCTCAAGAGATGTTCTCATAGCCTGCAACCATACTCACAGCGAGATGGAAAAGATAATGGGAGTTGATTCCTTGGGATTTTTGAGTGTTGACAATCTCTGCAAGCTTATAGATGTTCCCGACAGGTGCGGTTACTGTGATGCTTGCTTTACCAACAATTACCCAACAGAAATTCCAACAGAAAACAAAGAAAGAAAATACGATAAAAAAATATCTGAGAGTGAGGAATAATAAATGAAAAGTTTCAGTGAAAGTTATAAGGCTGCAGGTGTTGACATTACTGCAGGTTACCGTGCAGTTGAGCTTATGAAAAAGCACATAGCAACAACAATGACTCAGGGTTCAATGTCCGATATAGGCGGATTCGGCGGTTTGTTTGAGCTTGACATCAAGGGTATGACAAACCCCGTTCTTGTGAGCGGTACCGACGGTGTCGGCACAAAGCTCAAGATGGCATTTATCATGGACAAGCACGATACAGTAGGTATCGACTGTGTGGCAATGTGTGTAAACGATATTATCTGCTGCGGTGCAAAGCCCCTTTTCTTCCTTGATTACATTGCCTGCGGTAAGAATGTTCCCGAAAAAATTGCGGATATAGTTAAGGGTATTGCAGACGGTTGTGTTCAGTCAGGAGCGGCACTTATCGGCGGCGAAACTGCAGAAATGCCCGGCTTTTATCCCGTAGATGAATATGACCTTGCAGGTTTCTCTGTGGGTATAGTTGACAAGAGTAAGGTTCTTGACAACAAGACAATCAAAGAAGGAGATATTATAATCGGTCTTCCCTCAAGCGGTGTTCACTCCAATGGTTTTTCTCTCGTCCGTAAGGTATTTGATGTAGAAAATGCAGATATCAAGTCCCCTGTAGCAGAGCTTGGCGGTAAGTCCATAGGCGAGACACTTCTTACCCCCACAAGAATATATGTAAAGCCTATGTGTGCACTTTTTGAAGAGGTTACTGTAAAGGCAGTATCCCACATTACAGGAGGCGGCTTCTATGAAAACATTCCCAGAAGTATTCCCGATGGCTTTACAGCAAAAATCGACAAGGCTTCCGTAAAAATTCTTCCCATATTCAATCTTCTGCAGAAGAAGGGGGATATACCCGAAAGGGATATGTTTAATACCTTCAATATGGGTGTAGGTATGAGCATTGTTGTAGATAAAAACGATGCAGACAAGGCTTTCTCTGTTCTCAAAGCAAACGGCGAGGATGCATACATAATAGGCGAAATCACCAAAGGTGAGGAAAGTGTGATTTTATGCTAAAGGCAAAGGTCTGTGTACTGGTTTCCGGCGGCGGAACAAACCTTCAGGCAATTATTGATGCACAGAAAAGCGGTATAATTAATTCTGCTGAGGTAAGTGTGGTGGTTGCATCAAACCCCAATGCTTATGCTTTGGAAAGAGCAAAAAATAGCGGCATCCCAACAGAGGTTGTTCACAAAAAGGAGATGCCCTCACAGGAAGCTTTTGAAAAAGCCATTGTTGATATAATAGAAAAATACGAAATTGATTTTATCGTGCTTGCAGGATTTATG
>JAZPXS010000274.1:0-2187 GCA_045543775.1 Clostridia bacterium | reverse complement strand
GATGGTTAAAGTCTATCTGATACATGGGTACACTTCCTTTCTGAACCAAGCTCGAAAATGCTTCGCATTTCCTCGCTATTTGGCTCTCGCCAAATCGAAATAGAAATATGCAGTCGCTTGAATGTAAACATTCAGCGTCTGCATCTTTCTATTTCGGCTTGGTTCTGTGCTACTATACATTATATACACATGTGGGTAAAAAAACAAATGCTAATTGTAAATGGGTCGTGTAAACTTACTGTAGGAAAACAAAAGACAGACTTCACCTAAGATATGCTTCAGATTTCGTTCACTGCCCTTACTATATCATCTTCTTCATTTTTTACAAGCCCCAGATTCTGTTTTTCAACATCGCTATCTTCTTTACCTGTGTGTATGGAATACTGTATATCGGAGTGTCCGCCAAGGTTCCCAACGCTTCTCGGTTCTTCCGCTCTGCCGAAAACATCTGGTTACTGCTATATATCACCTCCTCACACCCTGCCGCTCTCTTTTGCTCCTTCTTCTGAATGCGTACCAGTTCCAACATACTTCCCCCATTCTTTTCGTATACCCGTAAACGCGCCATTTTATCGGCACCCAAACAACACCATCCAAGCGGTCTCGAACTCATTCTGTCCGCATACACATGGCTGATGTGACCTTCTGCACTACACTGTACTTCTTTATTTTTATCCCTTACCCTCTCCATGATTCCTGCCCAGTTCCCCAGTATATACGCTCTGGCAGACTCCACTGTCTTTCGTTTACCGGCACTGTCTGTTACGGCAAGTATCTTTTCAAAGGCTTTCTCTGCTTCGCACTTTTTCTTTTTATAGATTGCTCGATAAATCTCACTTCTGGCATCCTCTACGCTGTCCTGTAGATGTCCCGTGGCTCCTATGATATATTTGTGCATATGAAAACAATCTAGTACAAACTTTGCCTTGCCCAGAATTCTCTGCCCACTTTTTATCCATGCCGCACCATCTCCGTTGATGTATATTTTTACAAGCTCCTCCGTCTCATACGATGCTTCAATGTAATCCCATACCTCTCTCCACAGTTCCTCAACCGCCTTTCCTCCCTCATATACACCACCAAAGTATTTTTTATTTATCAGTTCATTCCGACCATTTTCGCTGCGGATTCCCTCGTATACATAAATCAGCTTTGGCATGATAGTATTACTCCGGGGCTTTTTTATGTCTCCCTTCCTCTCCAGGTACTGCAACGCCACATGGTCTTCATCCGCATCAATATAGAGATATTTCACTGCTTTCTTTTCAAGCTGCGGCTCTGTCTGTGGGAAGTTTAAGGCATGAATCTTATTCATTACCGTTTCCCTGCTCACGATGTCATTAGACACCGATACACTTTCACCGCCTTTTCGGTAACTGCTCTGCACAGCTTCTTTTAACAGCATTGCCTCTGCATCTTCCGTCATTCTCGCATGTTTTTCGATTCCCATAATTCGGTCCAACAGATATTCGTGCTCACCGGTAAACTTATTCTTAAACAGTGTTTTGTGGTATGTAACCGCTCCCAGACTGGTAAGCAGCGTAGTTTCATCCCTTCTTACGATATACCACTCCGATCGCAATTCTTTTCTGGTACGAAGCAGTTCATCATAGCTTTCCCATTCTTCAGCGATAATGGAAAGCCCAAGGTCAACCACACCCTTTGTCACTCCCTGCACCATTTCAGCTATCTTTGTCATGTCAGCAGAATAATCCACCATAACTTTTTCTAAATTTTTTACCCCATTCCAGCAAAAATGTTGTATACTGTTAATCATAGAAAGCACCTTCCTTTATGCAGATTTGGTCTTCGCAAACTCAATCTTAGCACAAAGTTGGTGCTTTCTTCTTTTGTCTATTTAATTTTCCTACAAAAACTTTACCCTAGCATCTATATTTTCTTCTATTCCTTACAAAGCCTCAATTTGGGATTGACCTATGATTTCCATTCTATTTCCGGGCAACAAAAAACCTCCAAGGATTTCTCCCTAGAAGTTTCTTAGCAGCGCAGGCGCTGTTTTCTCAAAACAAAAAACTCGCAAGCATAGGCTTACGAGTTTTTGAAAACAGCGCTACAAGGATTCGAACCTTGAAATGACGGAGTCAGAGTCCGTTGCCTTACCGTTTGGCGATAGCGCTATTTGTTATTACTTAATGGATTATACACGATGTTTTTATTTTTTGCAAT
>JAZPXS010000273.1:0-5937 GCA_045543775.1 Clostridia bacterium | reverse complement strand
TTGCAAAGGCAAAGCTTCGGAATGGTCAGCCTTACATCTATATCCGTTTCTGCCACACCGTTCACTGCTCGCATTGTGCCTCTGAAATAGCCATCTGCCTCGGTTGTTGCGTTTTCTTTGAAGGTTTCAGTTGTAGCCCATGAAAGAGTAGTTCCGTTCTTACACATAGACCTTGCATATTCCATTACGGTTACATAGTTTATCATATTACTTGCATTCATGACGTGTAACGCATCCAGCACATTGCTTACATCCTCTTCAAGTGCAGCCTCTGCATCAACATCCGCTCCTGTTTTCGGAATTACAATCCGCACTAAATAGTGCCGTGTAAAATCATATTTTTCTCCGGTCTTCTGTGTGAAAAGAAAATTTGCAGAAACTGAGCCGTCATTTTCTGCCGTTGCGTTGTAAACTTTAAAATTAGAGGTGTAGTCATAATCTAACGTAATATTATACTCTTCCGGAATAAGCGCCTGAACTGCAGCTTTAAAATCATCCTTGCTCATATCGTTATATACCGCTACTGTATCCTTTTTTGCTTTTATGGCATCAACTGCCTCATCCAGATAATCTACCACAGCATATGATGTAAGTGCTGCTGAAAAAAGCAAAACCGCCGTAAGAATTAAACCTAATATTTTTTTCATATTGAGTATCTCCTTGTTTTATAATTTATTTTATTGCTCTCCATAAAAATGTTACAATTTGTCCTCTTGGGCAAGTCGTATCGGGGGAGAAGGTAGAATCACTTGTACCTGAGGTAATACCGTTTTGTACAGCCCAGCTAACCGCCTTTGCGTAATCAGCGTCAGCAGTCACATCTGTAAATGTGCCCACAGCACCCATATCAGGTGAGCCTGCATTCTTCCAGAGATACATAACTGTTGATGAACGTGTACAGGGAGCAGTTGCACTAAACTTGCCTCCGTTTACCATGCCATTCTGATATGCCCACACAGCGGCATCATAATAATAGTGACCGCTGCTGACATCTGTAAACGGATTTGTACCTTCTGCTTTGGGTGAGCCTACTGCACGCCACAAAAATGTCAGAATTTGTGCTCTGGTGCAGGTGTCATCCGGTGAAAAAGTGGTTTCAGATGTTCCTGAGGTAATGTTTTTTTTCACAGCCCAGTCAACTGCTTGAGCGTAGTATGCATCGGATGATACATCAGCAAATGCAGTTCCTTTGGCTTTGTTATTCTCTGCACCAGTCATCACCTGTGTGGTGGTTTGTGTTGCAGGACCATATCTGTATGTAAATACAGGCAGATTAGGTGCATTGATTCTTGGTGTGTAGTTACCGTTTTCTTCCTTCATTGAATCAAAGGAAAGTGGCAGATATGAATTGTAGCCATCCGAGGTTGTAAGAGTCATATAAGCATTTTCAATTTCTCTTGCATTTAAGCTTGTTTGGTCGGTGCTTACCTGAAACCCTGTAACTGCTTCCCGTTTTGTAAATATTTGTACCCACGCCTTTGCCTTCTCGTTGTATCCCACTCCAATATAACCATAGTTTGAGTTCAAAATATTTGCACGGTGTCCGGAACTGTTCATCCACGCTTCCATTACTTCTGCGGGCGATTTCTGCCCTTTTGCTATGTTTTCACCCTTAATGACAACTTTAAATGAGCTTGGTATTGCTGTGCTGAATTCTGAACCGTCAGGTCTTGTATGGGAATATGAGATTTCTAAATCATTTGCACGGACATCACACGCTTCCTGCAATACAGGAAGCATAGATAGTGCTTGTCTGCCTTCTTTTGCGCGCTCTATATTGACCAGTTTTAAAATTTCCCATTCATAATCCAACGCAATGGCTTTTATTTCGTCAGGAAGGCTTTTTGAGACTGCCATAGCCGGAACACTCACCATATTCACAAGTATACATACACATAAAAGCATACCGAAAATTCTTTTCATAATCTCATTTCCTCCTATTTAACCGCTCTTTGAAGAAATGTCACAATTTGTCCTCTTGTGCAAGTCATATTGGGAGAGAATGTTGTATCACTCGTACCTGAAGTAATGCCGTTTTGTACCGCCCAGGCAACCGCCTTTGCGTAATCAGCACTTTCCGGCACATCTGCAAATATGCTGATAGCTTCAATGTCAGGTGAGCCTGACATTTTCCAGAGATATACCACGGTATCTGCACGAGTAACAAGTTTTTCTCCTTTGAATGCTCCTTTTTCTACCATTCCTTTATTGCACGCCCACGTGGATGCTACAAAGTAATAATCCTTATAGTTAACATCGGTAAAGGAAACTCCCTGTTCATATTGGGGCTCTCCCATTGCTCTCCAGATAAAGGTGATAATCTGTGCCTTTGTGCAGGTAGCATCGGGAGAGAAGGTTGTAGGAGAAGTACCTGTGGTAATTTTTTTGTCTACCGCCCATTTTACAGGTTCTGCATACCCCGCACTCACGGGAACATCAATAAAGTTGCCCACGATTTCGCCCTTCGGCGTTGATGCCACTGCATCTACCTTCGGGATAACAAAGCTATCCTCGGGGATAGCGGCAAGCACTTTTCTGCCGAGTTTCGCAGAGCTTTTCCACGCACTTCCCGAAACGGAATTACCGTCTGCATAGCAGTTGCTTGTGGTAAAGGTGGCATCCGGAAGATATACAGAGTCTGTTTTTCCCGGCAAGCCCATAACGGTAATTCCCTCGTCTATTGTAAGCTTACCAACATTATAGCAGTTCGTAAATGCACAATTGCAGTTTGTTCTGCCGTAGTAGGCAAGTCCTGCAACGGCATTTGCAGTAAGATTACCCGAATTGTAGCAATCGGTAACGGTTGAATGTTCTACTGCTTTTAAATCACCGTATTTTTCAGCATAGACAAACAGACCGCACGCAACCGAATTATTACCGTTAGCCCAGTCCATTAAGGGAAGAGTAATATTTCCCGAATTGTAGCACTCGCTTATATTTGACTTCTGAATATCAGCAGCAAGACCACCGGCTATAAGGTAAAAGTTATCATTATCATTTGATTTTATCGTAATATCAGCATCATTAAAGCATTTTGTTACTGTGCATCCGGCAATTTCCGCAGCTAAGCCGCCAAACATAAACTGCGTATTTATAGCATCCGCATCTGTTCCGGGTGCTTTATTTATATTAAAATTGATTTTTCCGTTTGCAGTATAGCAGTTTGTTATAGCGGAATCAAGCATATGTGTTGCAAATGCACCTGCCCAGATAAAGAGACTTTCAGAGTATGCAGAATATGTTACGTCAATGTTGAAGTTTATAAGTCCTAAATTGCGTATGCCGGCATCATTGTTTCCAAGACCGTTTGACATATATCCCATAAGACCGAAGTAACGGTCGTTGCTTTTTTCCTGCATATATGGCTTTGCTTCGTTTATTTTTATGGTCATACCCGAAATAACGTGACCGTTTCCATCAAGCTGACCTCTGAAGGAGTCTGCACCAAATTGTGCTTTATTATAAGCATTATCGCCGTTACCGCCATAGGCAGGTGTACCGCCGATTGGAATCCAGTTGCCCCAATTTGAAAGGTCAATATCCTTTATGAGCTTAAAGTATTTGGCACTGTCCTTGCGTATTGCATCGAGCTGCTCCGGAGTTTCGATTAAATAAGGATCTTCCTTCGTTCCGCTTCCGCCGGCGAATACATAGGGGCTGTCATGAAAAACAGCCGGAGCGCCCTGCCAATAGTCTGTCTCTACAACATCCGTAAGATATGACCTTGGCACAAATCCAATCTTGTTGGCGATTATAACTCTGCACCAATCACCGACAAGGCCGGGAATTTCATCTGTGAGGTCAAAGTCAACTATTTCGATAATCTGATTCGGCTGTATTTCAAATACTTTTTTATACGCCGTAGGATATTCCCAAAGGTATGCGCCGGACTCCAGCACATGGTCGCTGAGCTTTGATGTTCCTATAACCGCTTCAGAAACGCCTCTATCATACTGATGCCGCTCATTATAGTCCTTCATAGCCTGTGTGGGAACGGTATCGAAGGGTGTCGAATCAATATATTCGTGGTAAACAACCTCTATTGTTTTTTCATTTATATAATTGATACTGTATGTATTGATTATGAATGAGCCCTTGTCGTTGACCTTGATACCTTTGGTTTTTTTATCTCGGGATGGCTTTACATCCTCTGAAAAATGGTAGGGGTCTTTTGCAACATAGGTTGCAGTTGCAGTTACCATTGAATAGGGCTTCGGAACTTCTGTCGTGCTGTAGGTAACACCTGTGCAGGCATAGGTTTTGGTATTTACAAATGATGTGAGAGGTGCCTCCGTGTTGTAATCTGCCATATATGGCTTATGAGCCGCAGTTGCATAAAGAAAATCAACATCAACTTCGGTTATTGCATTGAATTTGCCTCTGTCCTGCGCTCTTTTTGCTGCAAACTCTTCGTTGTAAGGTCTTTTCGGATCGTTGCCTTCCTTTACAAAGTTTCCGAAGGCGGCCCTTGCATCGTTCATATTTATATACTCGACTTCCTCGTGATGCTCGTTCCAGACCGCATAATACACTGCATCTGTGTCAACGCCGTCAACGCCTGCCTCTAAAACGGTTATAGTTGCTCCGGTTTGCTGACTGTATCCATACACAGTTCTTGAATCCGGGTCGTGATACATGGAATAGCTTCCGCTTATAAGCTCCATTGTGCCGTAGTCGCCGACTGCAAGCTTATCTACCTTTACAGGTGTTGTGTTTGAAGAATCTTCTTTCTTTGGTGCGGTAGATTCCTTCGGTGCTTTTGCCTCGGTAAATTTATAAGTCAATTCAACCGTACGGTTGCCGTTTGAAAGCTTGATTGTGGGCGGAAATCTGTTTACCATGTGGTCTGCTGTTCTTGAACTGAATATCATATCAGTCGCCTTCGCTTTTAAGCTGACAGTTACGGTAAAGGTGTATTGCACACCCTCCTTGAAGCAGCCGTTATCATCAAGAGCTCCTGACCAGTTGTAGTTGTCAATCACCATATTTGTTGTATCGATAAGTTCGATGTCTTCATAAGGCTTCACACCTGCAACGGGAGTATCAACGAAAACAGATACAGATACCTCTTCCAATTCAACAGTATATTTTGTCTCAAAAGCTTCACGGCTCGATGAATACATCGCCTTGACATATCCGGTGCCCGAAAGATTGAGCATCTTGTTTGTATAGCTTATTTTGTGCCATCTTCCGTCAATGCCGCCTTTTCCATCGATATACGCCTCGAGTACATCAACCTCGTTACCTGCACTGAGATATCCGGTAACCTTGCTGCTTGAGTCCGGCTTTTCAAACACCTGCCAGTCTGTAATGACAGTTGCCTTTTCTCCTGCTTTAACTGCATCTGCAGCAAAGGCAGGCACACTCATCATACCGATTAGCATACATACACATAAAAGCACGCTACATATTCTTTTTTTCATTACATAAGTCCTCCTATGATATATAAATTTTATTTTTTACTTATTTAGTTTTCTGTCGCTTAGCAAATTCTTTTGCCTGTTGCTTTCGCTTTTTTGAAAGCTCTGCAGCAAGACATTTCGGACATCTTTATTATACCACAAGCTTTGCCGTTTGCCAATGGGTAATGATGAAATTTTGATAGATTTCATTTTTTAAACACAACTGTAACAAACAACAAAAAATGCACAAAGCTACCTGAAATCAAATAGTTTTGTGCAAATCGTAAAAGTTTTGCTGTTTCTGTTGACAAAATGAGAAAATAGATATATAATATTTATGGAAAAAGGCAAGACCTCAAACGGTTATGCCAAATGATTATTTAGTAAAAAATAACACGACTTTGACAGGGGCGTGTTATTTTTTTATGGCCAATGCTAATGAAAGCAATAAAATTATCATAAAAGAAATTATGTAATTCTCGTCCACAAGCTATCACCTCCCTTCGTTGGAGATGATGGCATAACCGCCCAGCTT
>JAZPXS010000272.1:0-3420 GCA_045543775.1 Clostridia bacterium | reverse complement strand
ACATATAAAGGAAAATCTGCAATAATCCCCTTGATTTTTCCACATATAATCACTATAATTAAACTATGCATATTTTTTACTACATGAAAGGAAGTGCGATATGTATATATCGGAACCCAAAATCAAGGCAAAACATATTGTAGTTTTTGCACTTTGCCTTGCGTTTATGATTTGTACACTGGGTATTGGTGCTTTTGCCAATGATGCAGTAGTGCTCAACAAGCCGGTAATTACCGCTACTGAGACGGGATATGATTTTTTCGTAACTGCAAATGGATTTAGCGGTAGTGCCAATGTCGTTGTTGCCGCATACGGCAGTGGCGGTGAATGTGTGGAAAAGGATGTAGCGCCAATGGACGGGGACGGGGCTAATCTCACTCTGTCCGCAGACAGCCGTGGACTTGACTACAAGGTGATGCTTCTGGAGAACAATCTTAAACCCATATGTGATTTTTTGGGTGGTGTGGTTAAACCGGAACCGAAAATTCTGAAGCTTATCCCTTCGGATATAGTAAATATAGATGAATACGGTATAGAGTATTTTATTGATTCCGCCAATTCCAACCGCAAAGAAACGGCAAAGTTCAGTGCTGATTCAGAGTTTTTGTATAATCGTGTTTCTATAGATAAAACGAAACTGTTAGGCTTTGTTGAAAACGGAGACGTCATAGTATTGAAAGATATGGATTCGGATGATAAATATGATGTTATGGAGGTTGAACACTACGAATACGACCGTATCAGAAAAACAGATTCCGATGCGGGAGAGTTTATGTTGGAAACGGCAGGAACACTCAGGGTTTCCGATGCTGTTTTTGAGGATTTGGACGGCAGTTCAATCAGCTTTGATGACCTTAAAAGGTATGATGTCATCGCAATTATGACCGATACCGGAAATGTTGAAAGTTATGGTAATATCAGAATAGTCAGAATCACAGACTCTTTTGTTGAGGGAACCGTTGATGAAATGTATCTTCGCGGAAATCAGTACTGCATTGTCATAGATGATGTGGAATATGTACTAAAAGATGATAATTTGGTAGACGTAGGAGATACAGGAATTTTCTATGTGGGAATAAACGGCAGTATTGTATATTGTCCTCCCAAAAATCCAAACTATGGCTATATCCTTGAAGGTGCAGTTTCCGAAGGATCGTCTTTTTCGGGCAATATATGGGAGCTTAAGATGCTTGTTGCAAATGGTGATTCGCAGGAAACAAGCGAACTGACTTTTGAGTTGGCGGCAGGAGGTTTCTCCAGCGGCGGAAGCGGCTCTACCGGTTCAAGCGGCGGTTCAGTTGTTCCCGAAACAGGTGTGGGAATTTACAAAGTAAGAAAAAGCTACAATGACACAGTGGATGACTATATTAACGATAACTTCTCTCAGGAGCTGAACCAAGATGGTACAAGTTTCCTGTTTGACCACAGCACAAGCGATTTACTCAATCCCGCAAGACTCGTTACATTTGAATTGGACGGTTCGGGAAAAATCAAAGAAATAATTCCTGTTTCCCTCTGTGGCGATGACGAAAGTATATGCCGGATTACCTGCTTTGAAAAGGATAATCCCAACGGAATATATAATGATAAAAAACTTGGTGATATAGCATTTGAGGATGAGACGATTGTGTTTAATATATCGGAAGAGTCGGCAGATGATGCATCGGTGGACGATATAGGAATTTTTAAAGACGGCTCATCCTATACAGGCTTTGCTGCATACAACCAATACGATGAGTGTAATATAGCGGTTATTCTGGATTCAAAGCCGTTGTTTGACACGGATAATGGTCTTGCCATTGTTACTAAAATCTCTACCGGCAAAAACAGTGACGGTGAAGATGTAACAAATATATTCTATGTACAGAACGAAGAGGAAGGTGATGTTATTATAGATGAGAATTCAACAATTTTGAATTCAGATTGTTCCGGTCTTTTGGTTGGTGACGCATTTATGTATACAACCAACGGCGATAACAAAGTTTCGGAATATATTATTATTTCTAAGCAAAAGGTTGAGGGAATACCCGGAGAATTCGCTGCGGTTGATGATTTTACAAATTCTGATGGCAATTTTTCTGCAGATAAAGTAAAGGCTATTCTCGGCGAAGATACCGAGCTTGTTTTGGGGTATATCCTGAATGACATGCGCTCAGTTAGCGGTAAGGGTGAAATAATTACCTATAACAAGAGTGAAGATATGATAGTAGTTCCTGCATCCGCCTACAAGTACACCTACAATGCTGTTGGCAGAAATGTAGTAATTGATACGGGTGACTTTATGTCGGATACCGACTATGCCGCACAGGATTTGATTGATATGGGAGATGAAACTATTTATGCTTCTCCTATACTTGTGAGACTCGTTGACGGTGTGGTTGTGGATATCTATGGTTCTACTGCAAGAATTGCACAGTAAAAAACACATAAATATAGGGGATGTAAATTCAGCGAATTTACATCCCCTATATTTAATTAATTTCTATACCCTTTGCATTGGAAAGAACAGTGTCATCATACATTGTAATTTCCTTTGCTTTTATCTTTCCTTTTCCGTGACCGCCAAATACGGATTCCATACCGTGGCAGGCTCTCAAGGTGTCAAAGGTCACATCCTCAAATTCCGTTCCGTTTGCGTGTACACAGCTAAAGCCGTCGGATTTCGTGTTGTTCCATTCTATGTAGATGTGCTCGTCCTCTTTAAGGGGTTTACAATCCTTGTCGTAGGTAATGTTGGAAAAACGCAGGTTTTCCATATTTCCCTCTCCGAAGTACACTGCCGCAAAGCCGTTTCCGAACATACGGATGTTGTCAAAGGAGGAATCCATAAGGGTATTGTTAAGGAAAAGTCCGTAGCGGGCGTGAGTCATCACATTGGATACCGATATTCCAAAGGTATCACCGTGCTGAGCCTTGGATTTGTTGTACCAATAGGACTCTCCGATGAGGATTGCCGCCTCTGTGCGGTAGCCTTTCTCTCCGGGGGTAAGGTGTCTTTGATGAACAATATTTCCATCTTCATCCGAAACTATTACAAGGTCGGGATTCTGTGCAACAGGTGCATCGGACTCTGACCAGGGCGAAACCTCGATTACATTATCTATACGCACATTGTATATGCGGTAGCCGTCGTGGTTGAGAAGTCTTATGAGTGCACAGCCTCCGACACCGTAAACCATAATATTGCGGATGGTGATGTTACGGATGTCTCCGTCACGGAGATTTTTTACCACTTTGCTGTAGATTTCGTCCTCGGTGGCAAGAAGTGCAACCACATTATCTCCCACACATCCGCGGATGTTTTCCACAATTATGTCGTGACTGCCCTTCATAATATCCACACCGTCCTGATTGGGTACGTTGGAAGAGCTTTCATAGGTTATGTTGCTTATTCTGCTGTAGGATGAAGTCGGAGGCCAA
>JAZPXS010000271.1:0-2778 GCA_045543775.1 Clostridia bacterium | reverse complement strand
AGTGCGGGAATGAAGTCATCAGGGGGAATTATGGATCCGCCCCAGCCCTGTACGGGCTCTAAAACGATGGCAGCCACATTCTTACCGCCTGATGCACAAGCGTTATCAAGCATACCTTCAATCATATGGATGTAAGGTGTTGAATCCTTCCATGCTTCTTCGGCTGTTCTTCCAAAGAAGTCACGGTAGGGATTGGGACGGGGCACAAGCATAAAGCCGGGTGCTCTCATATGTGTGTCGGGGCCAACAACCGCAAGGGAGTTTGCACCGTAGGTCTTACCGTGGAAGTCTCTGAAGAAGGAAATGAATTCCTGCTTGCCTGTTGCAGCTCTTGCACAGCGCAGTCCTGCTTCAACAGCGGTTGTACCTGAATCGTAGAACTGGAAACCTCCAAAGCGTCCGCCCGTGATTTCGTGAAGCTTTTCAACAAGCTCCATCTTTACCTTTGTTGTAAAGTCGTGGCAGTTCATAAGCTTTTTAGCCTGCTCGGCAACAGCTTCGCTGATTTTTGGGTGGCAATGACCGAGACCGGTTACATAGATACCGGATGAAAAGTCAAGATATGTATTACCGTCAACGTCGGTAAGAGTGTATCCGTAGCCGGATTCAAAGGTTACGGGGAAAAGCTTAACCTGACTGGAGTAACCTTTCATGTGCTTTGCACATCTTTCATGGTATTCCACAGACTTAGGTCCGGGAACAGTGGAAGAAACAATGTTTGGAACCTGTGTAAGGTCCATTTGTGCCCAATTTTTGCTCATTTTGTTGACCTCTTTTCTTTAAATTTTAATTTACAAAAAACTACATTCTTATTATACAACATAAAAAAACGAAAGTCAACACTTTTCTTTCGAGTTGCTTTCGTTTTTCTTTCGTTTTTTATTTTACATTATTCAGAACCATCTGTTTTCTCACATCCGGACTCCGCAGTGTGAGGTTGATATTTTCACTTTTAAAGCCGTCTATATTGCGGACATATATTCCCCACGCAGGAAGAATACCAAAATTATGGAATTCAGGATATCTGTCCCCCATCTGCGGAACTTCCTTTTCTTTATACTCCGTAACTCCTCCCGCCATCTCCACATCAATGTTTGATATTGTTACATTTTTGGCAGGTGCTTCATCAATTGAGGATACGCATATGCAGCTCTTGGCATTACCCCAGGCTTCCCCATTGTGAAAACGGTCGTTAGGTCCGTCTACGCAAGTTCCGCGGACATTATCAATAAGAACATTTGTTATTTTTCCCGGCACACTACGCTTATCTCCATGGTACTCCCTGAGTCTGTTGCCGTTGGAAATAAATATAGGACCCGTACATTCGTCAAGGGTAACATTGCGGATTACAATGTTATCAAGATTACCTCCGTCAACAGGAACAAGTTTGATGGCACATCCTTTGCAATTATATATGTAGGAATCCTCAATGGTAATATTTTGAAAATCGCCAATTGACTCTGTTCCTACTTTAATTGCAGCCCAGTTGGTTGATATAACACAATCCGTTACCTTTACATCGATGCAGGGACGATCCAGTGTTGCCTTCAGGCATATTGCATCATCACCGGAATCAATAATACAGCCTTCTATTGTACAGCCTCTGCAGGAATCTATATCTATTCCGTCATTGTTGGGGCAGACCTTGCTTTTTATCACAAGATTTTTGAGATGTACATTCTCACTGTCCATAAGATGTACATTCCATGCACCGGAATCATATATATGAATACCCTCTATGTGCACATTTTTGCAACGGATGATTCTCATAAGAAAAGGCTTGATTTCCTCTTTCTGCATACTGCCGTTGCCGTTTATTATGCCGTCACCTGTTATCGAAATGTTGCTGACATTCTCTGCATATACGAGAGCCTGTCCCCTTTTGCGGTCTACCGCATCGGTAAAGGTATCTATATCCTCACTGTATGCACTAAAATCCTGAGTGCCGAATATCATGGCACCCTTTTTGAGAACAATATGGGTGTTGTCTCTCAAAAATATAGTTGCTGTTTTGTAAAAACCTTTTTCAAAAACAACCTCTTCTCCTCTCAGAGAGCATTCGTCAATGATGGACTGTGTTTTCTCGGCCATTTCAGGTGTGATTATCATAGTACTTTCTCCTTTAAAAGGTATTTGATAAATGTAAAATACCACATTCTTTTTTTAAAGTCAATTCATTTATAATACTTCTTGATTTATCTGTATAAAAATGGTACAATGTATGCAATAATATATACACTAAAAGGAAAATTGATATGAGTTTTAATATTGTAATGGTGGAGCCTGAGATACCGCAAAACACCGGAAATGTTGCAAGAACCTGTGCCGTAACCGGTGCAAGACTGCATCTTGTGGGACCAATGGGCTTTACCATAGATGACAAAAAATTAAAGCGTGCCGGACTTGACTACTGGCACAGCCTTGACATAACCATGTACAAGGATATAGACGAATTTTTTCAAAAAAATCAAGGCGGAAACTTCTACTATGCATCCACAAAAAGTCTTAACCGATATTGTGATGTAAAATTCCGGGACGGAGACTACATACTCTTTGGAAAAGAAACCAAAGGGCTTGACGAAGAACTTCTTAAAGCAAACAAGGAAAAATGCATAAGAATACCAATGGGCAACAATATGCGAAGTTTAAATCTCTCGAATTCGGTTGCAATAATAGTTTATGAAGCACTGAGGCAGAATGATTTCTTTGATCTGGAAACCCAAGGAAGCCTCACAAAATTTAAATGGTAAAGGATGATAATATAATGAAAAAAATAAA
>JAZPXS010000270.1:0-3546 GCA_045543775.1 Clostridia bacterium | reverse complement strand
CGAAGAGTTTTAAAATAGACAAATTTGGATGAGACAAATAAAATATCGAAGAGAATACTGACGTATTTTCAAGAGATTTTATGCGGTATCAGACAAATTTGACATTTTAAAACCATATGGGGTTCGACTCCCGTGTGCTTACCCCGATTATAAACCATAGTACAAGGATTGTCAACAAACACAAAAAGACGGCCGCAGCCAATGGCAGATTTCAAGGTTTTTTCAAGCAAATCCAAATCAATCCAAATCATTTCTAAATTGAAAAGCTGAAAATCCTGTGTTATGATATAATCAGAAAAAGAAATTGTTCACCCCGATATAACATACAGACTCAAAAGAGAGAATGCAATTTCAAAAAAATTCAGGAGGAATTTATTATGTTGGAAAAATTTTATCTTAACGGAAAGTTGAAAGTGTATGGTACTACATTCGAGAAAGAACCTGCAGAAGCAGTAATCATTCCCTGCAAGGATGGCATCACAAAAGGTAATTTCAATCTTATGGTGGGCGATGTATTCAAAGTTGCTCAGGCTGATTGGGTAAACACAATCGGATATGAAAATACAAAATGTGACATAGAGTGCTTTGTGCGCTCCTCCGACGGTTTTGGCGGACAGAACATACGTTGCATCAAAGATGGCAGATACACCGTTACGGTAAACACTACCGAAGAAATTTCTATAGAGTACATAGGTGAGCCTGATGAAAATGAGCTTTCCGCATGGGAAGTGGCAGGAGATATGATAAACCATCCTGACAAATGGGGAATAGGTCCTGACAAAATATACCTCAAAAACATCAGCAAAGAAAAGTTGCCGCTTGAATGCTCCTACTATGATTTTAACTGCTACTGCAACCCCGAGCCCCTTGCTCTTGAACCCGGAGACCAGCTCAAACTTGCTGCCCTGAATGACACATTGTGGGTAAAGGTTGCCGGCAAGTCCCTTCTCAGAAACCACGGACAAAACACCGCCTTTGGCGACGACTCATTCATCGGTGACGGTGATGAAGCATACGGACCCAATATTCTTATAAAGCATTCCGGCAAGTATATATTCTATCTCTGCATTTCCAAGGCTGATCCCGAGAATTTTGAAATACACTGGGAATGTTTATAAAAAAGGCACCTTACAGGAAGTCGGAAAATACAGATTTTCAAAATTGACTGCAGTTGCAGCCGACACCAAAGATGCCTTTGGTGTCGCCTTCTCTTTTTATCAAAAAATGGTGGTGACAAATATGAATCTGACAGAATATCTGATCGAGAAAGGCACTTTGGACTCACTCCCTCACGATATTGTCTGCATAGTTGCAGATAATATTTATTCAAAATTTACAAGTGTTCTGGATACCTGGCACGAAAACTTTTCTGGTTGGTACACTTTCTCCTCTCCATACGATGCATATGTCAGCTTCCGGGAGATACTCATCAAAAATCCCCCGGAACTTGGCTTCGTAATGAAGAGATGGTGGAACCGCGTTGCGGCATCTGATGTCTGTAAGGGAGCTGTGTTGTGCAAGGATATAACCGATTTTTACAGAGAATACCGCAGTCACACTCCGCTGGCACACATCCCCAATTTTGATCGGGACAGCTTCTCTTCGCTCTTTGACGGCGAATATCTTCCCTCAATCATACCGGAATTTAAAGATTTTTTTAACAAAGACAACGGTACCTATGTAAAATATGAGAACCTCTCCAGAACAAAATATCTTCCTTATACTTTAAGCAAAAACCGAATTATAAAAAAATTTGACAAAAATGCATACTTTGCAGAAATGCATCTTTGCCACACTGTAGAGAAGCTCCTTGAAAAGTGCGATTTTGGCGGTAACAGTTGGGACGAATACATCACAAAGCTTGTCACAGACAAAATTCAGTCAAAATGTCCCATCCAAATTCAGGCGTATAAATTGTGAATAATAAATTAATATCAGAGCTTAAAAATATCCTCAAAAAGGACAGACTGAAGCATCTGGAGCGTTTTGCAGCTGACGGAAGTGCTGCTGCACAATTTATGCTTGGAGAAATGTACCTGCTTTCCATATCTGCAACGGAGCATTATCTGGATGATCTTTTTGAAATCTGTGCTATGGATATCGCCATAAAGAAATCCCGGGGGAAAAGAACCTCCATCAGCAGAATTTACAACAGAATGACCATATGCTTCTGCACCGGCAAGCCTGATTCCCACAAGGCTCTGGGATGGTACAAAAAGGCTGATGCACAAGGATTTGGTCCCGCATCCCGAAGAATAGAGGAAATCCGGAGAGACGAAGTTCCTCATTATCGGGAAGGTCAAAAAATAATGCAGCTTTTTTGCATTGACTATTCCCCCGGAGTCAGCACTAACCTGACCTATAAAATCGAAAAAGTCGACTGAAAAGGAGAACAGCGATGATGAATGCAAAACATAAAATATACATACAAAAGGATGGACTGCACCTGATCCTGTGGGAAACCGACGGCAAGATGCGTCGTCCCCAAAGAACAGAAAAGGTATTTCCAAAGGATGAAAAATTTTTGTTTGCCAATAAGGAATATTCAGATTATAATGATCTTATAGATAACATCCAGAGTGGCAGAGCCGATTTTTGCAGAGATTACCGCTACAGGGACAAGTACGGAAGAAATATGTTTCTTGCAGTGGACAGAATTACCCTGAGCGAAAAAGGTTTTTTTCACAACAAGCCGGCTTTGTCGGTATTTCTCGCCTGTGTCCACGAGGGCAAGCTCTACTACATATATACCAACGATGTCGACAAAGAGCTTTTCGTGGTGGAAGATGCCGATTCAATATCGGAAGAAATCCTCCACGAAAGTCTGAAACACAAGGAAATACGAGAATTCCTATTTGGGGAGGACCTTGAAGCAGTACACGAAATATGGTTTGGAGAGGATGATGACGATGATTGAGCTCTCTCCCGGCAAATTTATGAAAATAATGTCTCTGCATATGTTAAGGTTTGAGCTTGTCTTTCCTCCCACAAAAGAAAAGAAAGCGGCAATTATACTCTCGCAGGATTGTCCGTGCAGCAGTATTCTCTCCCGTCTTGATGATTACATCATACTGGATGTTGCAGACACTCTGGAAAAGGACCATCCCTATGCTTTTAGCATGGAGGACGGTGCCAGAATAAAGAACTTTCTCATGCAAACCGAGGATATCGGGTGTCTGTATGTATGCTGTGACAGCGGGGTTTCCCGAAGCAGTGCCACAGCTGCAGCAATAATGCGCTTCTTTGGAAAATCGGATAAGGAAATATGGTCCAACTACTACTACTGCCCGAACACACTTATATACAAGAGGCTGTGTCGTGTATTCAAAAAGAGAGCCTGCTCCCTCAGAATACGGTATCTGCGTTATCTTAACCAGTTGCGTTAGTATCCGAACCCGTTTTGGGTGCGTGTTTTTACGCAACTGCTTAAAAACAAATGTCAAAATATGACTAAAGGAGGAAACAGAATATGTTGTATTGCGGTGTACACAGACTGAACATAGAAAAAGGAAAGGTTATCTTACCGTGGAAAAGCGAAAGCAAACG
>JAZPXS010000269.1:0-10943 GCA_045543775.1 Clostridia bacterium | reverse complement strand
TTGCCCATATTTGATATATCATATGCTTCAATATTCATTGGAGCATCAATAATACCCAAAAGATTTTTTAATTCTGTAAGGGCATTATTCTTAAAATCGATATCACGCATAGCTTTGAGTCTTTTTTCGGAATGCTCTTTTTTTGCATTGGCAGATATCATATTTATAAGTTTAACGTTATCTCCGATTTTAGGTATTTTTAAAGTAACCTTTCTTGAAGCTTTTGAAGAGATAAATTCTGTCAGAAGCTCCATTTCATCCAATTCATGCTGTAGATATATAGTTGCAGGAATAAAACTGCAATCTTCGTAGTAAATTTTTAAAAATTGTGAAAGTATCTCTTTTTCGGAAACTTCCTCAGTGTTGTCAATAAAATAATGCTCTCTTCCTATAATGCTACCGCCTCTGATAAAAAACAACTGGATACACGCAAAGCCATTGGCATTATACAAGCCGATTGCATCAGAGTCATTACCGTTGGGCGTGACAATTTTTTGCTTTTGCTTTATCAGCTCAACCGCTTCAAGTCTGTCACGGCATATTGCGGCTTTTTCAAAATCGAGGGAATCTGATGCCTCTCTCATTTGTCTTCGCAGTAATTCTTCAGCATCACGGGTATTTCCATTTATAAAATCAATGGCATTTTTAATATAACCTCTGTAATCATCAGGGGAAATATAGCCGGCACATACACCTGGACATTTACCCAACTGATAATAAAGGCAAGGACGCCTGTTTAAGCTCTCCGCATCAAATTCCGTATTGCAAGAACGAAGACAATAGATTTCCTTTAGAAGCATTATGAGCTTCTTGAGTTCCGCTGAACTTTGATAAGGTCCAAAGTACAGGGAGCCATCCTTTATTACTCTTCGAGTAAAAATTATCCTCGGATAAAGTTCCTTAACAGTAATCTTAAGAAACGGGTATGTTTTATCATCTTTAAGAAGAATATTGTACTTTGGCATATTCTCCTTTATTAGATTATTCTCAAGCACAAGTGCTTCGAGCTCACTGTCCGTAATAATATACTCAAAGATATCAACGTTCTCAACCATTGATCTGACTTTGGGCGGATGGTTGTAAGATCGAAAATATGAACGCACTCTGTTTTTTAGGTTTTTTGCCTTACCGACATAAATTATCTCACCAGCGGAGTTTTTCATAATATAAACTCCGCTCTTGTCAGGAAGAGTTTTAAGCTTTTCTGTAATTTCTCTATTCATAATTTTTTACACAAAAAGCCTCCACAAAAGCGGAGGCCACATCTGCAAATAACTATTCAACATCAGCAAAATTCGACATAATAAGTGCTTCAAGCTCTTGGAGAGCCTGTTCTTCATCAGCACCCTCTGCGTTGAGAGTTATTGTTGTACCTTTGGTGATACCGAGTGATAAAACACCGAGAAGACTCTTGGCATTAACCTTACGCTCGTCCTTGGTAACCGTAATAAAAGACTGAAACTCATTAGCCTTCTGTATAAAGAATGTTGCAGGTCTGGCATGGAGACCAACCTCGTTAAGAACTGTGACTTCTCTGGTTATCATATTGCTCGCTCCTATAAAACATTTAAAGTAAACTATTGAATTTATAGTATCAAAAAAATCACCCAAAGTCAACTGTTATTGATAAATTTTGTACAAAATATTTGTTTTTATTCACCTGCAAAGCATTTTTGTCGACATTTTTTCACTTTCAAAGGGTCTTAATATCAAATTTTGCTTGCACTTTTAAGTGTATAATGCTATAATAAACATTATACTATTTTAGCGTGGTGTTTTATTTTGAAATTTAAAAAAAACTGGCTTTTGCCGCATATCGACAAAGAAGAAACACTGCGTATATCAGAAAAATTTAATGTTTCACCTCTTGTTGCAAAAATTCTTTGTGCAAGAGGATTTGATGATGACTCAATAGCAAATTTTCTATGTAATGATATGCAGTTTCTGTATGATCCATTTTTATTAAATGATATGCAAAAAGCAGTGGATCGTCTCAACGAAGCTATCAGCAATGGCGAAAAGGTTGCTGTATATGGTGATTATGATGTTGACGGAATCACTGCAACTTACATTATGTATGATTATCTTAACGGACTTCTGCAGGATTGCATATACTATATTCCGAACAGGCTTGACGAGGGTTACGGGATAAATAACGATGCCATAGATAAGCTTAAGGCACAAAATGTGTCTCTTATTGTTACTGTGGATGTTGGAATTACTGCAATCTCAGAGGTAGAATATGCAAAATCCATAGGTATTGATATTATTATTACAGATCATCACGAACTTAAAGATGAGCTTCCGGATGCAATTGCTGTTGTAAATCCCAAAATACGAAGTGCAAATTATCCTTTTGATGCCCTGGCAGGTGTTGGTGTTGCATTCAAGCTGATATACGCTCATAGCGGTCTTAACATTGAAACCTTGCAAAAATACGGAGATATGGTAGCTATTGGTACTGTTGCAGATATGGTGCCTCTTTTTGGCGAAAACAGATTTATTGCTTCTGTAGGAATAGAAAGACTCCGACGCACCTCCAACAAGGGCCTGAGAGCTGTTATGTCAGTGGCGGGAATATCGCAAGATGGAATTTCTTCTTCAGATATAAGCTTTGCAATAGCTCCAAGATTAAATGCAGCAGGCAGAATGACTCACGCAGGAGAAGCGGTTGACCTGCTTTTGGAAAAAGATACAAAAAAAGCATATATCCTTGCTGAAAAGCTTGATGCGTGCAACAGAGAACGCCAAAGCCTTGAGCAAGAAATTTTTCTTGAGGCAACAGATATTATCGAAAAAAATAAATTGTATGAAAATAATTTTATTATGGTTGCAAACAAAGGCTGGGCTCATGGCGTAATTGGTATCGTATCATCCAAAATTACTGACAAATACTATAAACCCAGTGCAGTAGTGAGTATAAACGAAGATGGTTCCGGAAAGGCATCGGGAAGAAGCATCAAAGGCATAAACTTATTTGATATTCTTAATACCTGCAGTGAAAATCTTGTGAAATTCGGCGGTCACGAATTAGCAGCCGGATTTACTGTAAAACCCGGCGAAGCTGATGATTTTTACAAAAAAATTAACAGCAAAATATCCGCAATTATGACTGATGAAATTGCAACGCCGTATATAGAAATTGATTGCTTGATCGAACCTGATGATATCAATTTAAGTCAGGTTAATTCTTTGCATATATTGGAACCTTACGGTATAGGAAACAGAAGCCCCGTATTTTGTATGACAGATATTCTTATAGATTCTGTAAGATACACTCAGAATGGCAAGCACGCTTTTCTTACCTGTTCAAAAAACGGACTTTCCTTTGAGCTCCCTGCCTTCTCTATGACAGATACAATAAAAAATTTTGAAAAAGGTGACTTTATAAATGTTGCAGGTACCTTGGGTACAAATACGTTCAAAGGTACAACAAAGGCTCAATTTGTAATAAGAGACATAAAATTCTCGGAAAAAGCCAGAATGATTTCAAGAAAAAATCTGGAAACCGTTTTTTCTGCAATTAGGTCCAGATTAATTGACAGTAATTGTGTTATATCCTATGACGAGTATATTCCCTGCGACAGATATGAAAAGCACAAAACGGATAATCCGAAAACAGAAACAATACTGAAAGTGTTTGAAGAATTGAAAATTATCGACATCACCTATAAAGAAGATAAGCTTATTATTTCAAAAGGTATCAATTTTTTTGAAAAAAACGACCTTTTTTCTTCCAAGACATTCAGGAAATTTAATGTATAAGGAGGCTTTGATATGCCACAAGCTAAATTTGAAAATTTGTTGGAAACAGTGAAAAAAACTATTCATCACGCAGATATTGATAAAATCACCCGTGCCTATGAATTGGCATATGAAGCTCATAAGGATCAGAAAAGAGTTTCCGGTACCCCCTATATCACACATCCTCTGGAAGTTGCAAATATCGTTGCACAAATGCAGATGGACACTGATTCTGTGTGTGCCGCACTACTGCATGACGTTGTTGAGGATACCCCCTACTCCAGAGATGATATAAAGAATCTTTTCGGTGAACAGGTTGCCCTTCTTGTTGACGGAGTAACCAAGCTCGACAAAATTGAGTTTTCCAACAAAGAAGAGAGGGATATGGAAAACCTCAGGAAGATGTTTCTTGCCATGGCAAGCGACATACGTGTAATAATAATAAAATTTGCAGACCGTATACACAATATGAGCACACTCATAAGTATGAGTGAAGAGAAGCAGCGTGACAAAGCCAGAGAAACCCTCACGGTTTTTGCTCCTCTTGCCCACAGACTCGGTATGTACAAAATCAAATGGGAGCTTGAGGATTTGTCCCTTAAGTACCTTGATCCCATAGCATATTTCGAAATTGTGAAAGGTATTAACCAAAAGAGGCAGGAACGCGAACAATACATTGATCACATAAAACTTGAACTTCGTGAAAAGCTTCACGAATTAGGCATAGAATGTTCCATAGACGGAAGACCTAAGCATTTTTACAGTATTTATCGTAAAATGTACACACAAAACAAAACCCTTGATCAAATTTATGATCTTTTTGCAGTTCGCATAGTCACAGAATCATTGAGTGACTGCTATGCAGCACTCGGGGCAGCGCACGAACTTTATAAACCAATGCCCGGCAGATTCAAAGACTATATTGCAATGCCAAAACCCAATATGTATCAATCACTGCATACAACTGTAATCGGAAGCGACGGCCGTCCTTTTGAAATTCAGATACGAACCAGAGAAATGCATGAAATTGCAGAAAATGGTATTGCAGCACATTGGAAATATAAGGAAGGCAACCAAAAAAGCGATCCCAGCATTGAACAGAAGTTCCAGTGGGTTCGTCAGATTCTTGATGTCCAAAACGATGCAAAAAGCGAAGAGGAGTTTTTACAGACACTTCGAATAGACCTGTTTACAGATCAGGTATTCGTTTTTTCGCCAAAGGGTGATGTTCTTTCTTTTCCCGCAGGCTCAACCCCAATTGATTTTGCCTTTGGCATTCACTCTGCAATCGGATACAAAATGCAAGGTGCGAAAGCTAACGGAAAAATTGTTCCGCTGGAATATCAAATGAAAAATGGAGATATTATAGAAATTATTACTTCATCTGCTGTTCACGGGCCAAGTCTTGACTGGCTCAAAATAATAAAAACAAGTCAGGCAAGAAACAAAATCAATGCATGGTTTAAGAAAGAAAAACGAGAAGAAAATATTGTTCTTGGAAAAGAAATGATAGAAAAAGAGCTCAAGCGTCAGGGACTTTCCCAGCTTGAATTGGATTCTCCTGACTACATATCTAAGCTTGTAAGAAGATACGGATATGCAAGTACTGATGATCTTTATGCTAACATCGGATATGGCGGTCTTGTTCTTTCAAATGTTATTACAAAGCTAAAGGATGAATACAAGAAAAATCACGCCAAAAATGAATTACCCATTGCTCTTGATGCAGGCAATACTGCATCTAAGAAGAATAAATCTTCCTCAGATGGAATCATTGTCAAAGGTATACAAAACTGTCTCATCAGATACTCAAAATGTTGCAACCCTGTGCCCGGTGATCAGATAATCGGATACATTACAAGAGGCAGAGGTGTTTCAATTCACCGACAAGATTGTATAAATGTTGCTGCAATGCATAAGGATGAAAACGAAAGAGCAAGACTTATAGATGTTTCCTGGGAAAATAACACAAATACTTCTTATCTTTCAAAGCTTAAAGTTGTATGCCCCGACAGAGACGGTCTTGTACTTGAAGTTGCCAACATTGTAAACGATACCAAAGTTTCCCTTAAAACCCTCAACGCACGCTCTACCAAGGACAGCCTTGGCATAGTAGAAATTACGGTGGAAGTAACGAGCACAGAGCAGCTCCATCTTCTCATAAATAAGCTGCGTACACTTAAAGATATAATTGAAGTTACAAGAAACAATTGATTACGAGGTAATGTTTATGAAAATTAAAACCGCCCCTTTGGGCAATATGGGTGCAAATTTTTATGCAGTTACAGACGAAGAATCAAACGAAATGTTTGTAGTAGACCCGGGAGACCGCTCCGATATTGCATTGGATATCATAAAAAGAAGCGGTGCTGAACTTAAATATATAATACTTACTCATGCACATGCAGATCACATAGGTGCCCTTGACGATATAAAAGAATGTTTTGATGTTCCGGTGGTTATTCATAAAGACGAGGCACAGGCCCTTCAAAATGGCTCGCTTAACCTTTGTCCTCTGCTCGGCTTTGACATTCCGAGAACACGGGCAGATATATGTGTTCTCCACGGGGATACTCTGCCCTTTGGCAATGGAGAAATTAAGTTTTTGCATACTCCCGGTCACACCAAGGGCAGTATGTGTATTCTTGCACAAAGCTGCGTCTTTAGTGGTGATACACTCTTTCAATTATCTGTTGGCAGAACAGATTTTCCCGGTGGAAGCTACGAAGAAATAAGCCGTTCCATCCAAAACCATCTCTATACATTAAGTGACGATACAACCATATATCCCGGACATGGCAACTCAACCACTGTGGGATATGAGCGGGAGAACAACCCATTCGTGAAAGGTAATTTATAATGAAACTGATCTTTCGAAATCACAATGAGGAATATGCGGTAAAAGAAATACTTACTGCCCATATACCCAAAATAAAACCGGACATATGTGATGAAATTCACGAAGATGAAGATTATCTTTTGACCGAGGTTTCTAAATCAGGTAATGATTATTACTACAAATGTGAATTACGGATAAATGATAAAAACTATCAAAAAAGTATTAGCCGTACTCAATACAGTAAGACACATATAAAAAGAGTTATCAACTCTGTTCTTAAAGATGCCTTGGGGACTGATTTACCCTGGGGACTCATCACCGGAATAAGACCAAGCAAAATCGTGAGGGAAATGAGCGAAAACGGAATTTCCAATGATGAAATACAAAAGCACTTTCTTGATTTTTACGAATGTTCTGCAGCCAAAACCAAGCTTGCTATGGAAGTTGCGAAAAATGAGCATACACTGATATCAACAATGCCATCAAACAGCATCAGCTTGTATATCGGTATTCCTTTTTGCCCCACAAGATGTCTGTACTGTTCTTTTACTTCACAATCCATAAAGTTTTCTTCCATGCTTACAGAACCCTATATGGATGCTCTTGTGAAAGAAATAAAAGCTGTCTCTCAGATAGTAAAAAGCAAAAAACTGATTGTAGACACTGTATATATAGGCGGTGGAACCCCATCTGCGTTAAGTCCTTTTCAAATTGACAGATTACTAAAGGAGCTCTTCAGCAATTTTGACCTGTCTCAAACTCGGGAGTTTACATTTGAAGCCGGACGTCCTGACACAATTGATGTTGATAAGTTAAATATTATAAAAGACTACGGAATATCACGAATAAGCATTAATCCGCAGACAATGAACCAAAAAACTCTTGATATAATCGGTAGAAACCATACTCCGCAGGATATAATTACAACTTATGAGTTAGCAACAAAATTAGGTTTTAATCATATAAATACAGACCTCATTGTTGGTCTTCCTGAAGAAAATGAGGCTGATTTTGGTCATACGCTTCGTGAAATAGAAAAGCTTAATCCACAAAGCGTTACAGTACATACTATGTCAATTAAGCGTGGCTCATACCTTGACGAAAAGTATTGTATGTATACCATGGCCGCTGCAAATACCGTAAACAATATGCTTTCTATGGCGTCGCAGAGCATGGAGACAATGGGAAAAATTCCATATTATATGTACCGGCAGAAGAATATGCTAGGTAATCTTGAAAATGTCGGATATTGCGATAAAGGGCATGAATGTTTATACAACATTTACATTATGGAAGAGGTTCAAAGCATCTATGCCCTCGGTGCCGGAGCTTCCACAAAAATAATTAACGGATCTAGAATTGAACGTATTTTTAATGTTAAGGAAGTTTCTGAATATATAAACAGAATAGATGAAATGATTGCACGAAAAGATATATTAAAAGCCTGAGCCGGATTTATCCGACACAGGCTTTTTATTCCTCTTGGGAACACGGTATTTAATATATCAATAGAACAGTTGTTGCTTTGAGCGTGAACTCTTAAAACTGAATTTGTATCATTGCGAATTTCCACAATTCCCGGACAGTCCACGGGAATTTTTATTTCTTTAGCCGAAAAACTCATTTCAGGTCTGGAATTAATATATACCGTGATACCTTCAGAGGGAATTCCCTCTTCCATACACAGCAAAATATATGACTTATCCAAATTATCCTTAATAGTCATTTTTCTTTCATAATCGTCTATTCTTGTAAACAGTTCCCTTGTTCCGGGATTTGCAAGTCCAATTTGCACAACGATAATCAAAACACACGGTATAATTAACAGAGCAATAATTTTTTTCATATTCATCACCAAATTTAGCTATTGCCAAAAATGTGAAAATTATGCATTCATACCTGCAAGATAACCTGTGGAAAATGCAATCTGAAGATTGAAACCACCTGTATATGCATCGACATCTATTACTTCTCCGGCAAAAAATACTCCGGGGCAGAGCTTGGATTCCATAGTTTTAGGATTGATTTCTTTTGTACTGATCCCACCGGATGTAATAATAGCATCAGAAACCGGACGGAATGAATCAATATCAAATCTCAAATCCTTTATTGTATCAACAAGCTTTTTTCTCTCCTGCTTTGTTATCTCATTAACTTTTTTGCGAGGAGGGATACCCGACATTTCTACAATCGTACTTATGAGCTTTTTGGGCAAAAGTTCATCAAGCGAATTGGAAAAATCCTTGTTTTTTGTCTTTTCAAAATCCCTCAATATACGTTTGTCCAATGTTTCATAATCAAGTGCAGGTTTAAGGTCAATAGAAATTTCATAAAGATTTTTTCCTATATCTCTCATGTGTGAGCTGGCACTAAGTATTACCGGGCCGCTAAGACCGTAGTGGGTAAATAGCATTTCTCCAAAATCGTTGTAAATTTCCTTTTTATTACACAGAACTTTTATTTTGATGTTACGCAGAGACAAGCCCATAAGGTCCTTTATATACGGGGATTTGACAACAAGCGGCACAAGTGAGGGCGAGATTTTCGTTATGGAGTGCCCTAACTGCTCTGCAAATTTATAACCGTCTCCGGTTGAACCTGTTCTTGGATAGCTGACACCGCCTGTCGCAATTATTACAGACGAACATTTTATATATTTTCCCAAATCAACTACAACTTCCTTGCAGTCTTCTTTAATTCTTATAGATGTAACTTTTGCCTTTAAGAGCTTAACCCCGTATGTGACAAGCATTTTTTTTAAGGTAAGAAGAACATCGGAGGCCTTGTCGGAAACGGGAAAAACTCTGTCTCCCCTTTCCACTTTTGTTTCAAGACCAAAATTATTCAGCATAGCAATAAGATCTGAGTTTGTAAAAGTATAAAATGCACTGTAAAGAAAATTACCGTTTACAGGAACGTTAGATATAAATTCACTGATATCACAATTGTTGGTGATGTTGCACCTGCCCTTGCCTGTTATAAGAAGCTTCCTGCCCAATGTATCATTTTTTTCTATTATTACGGTTTTTCTTCCGCGGGAAGCGGCTATGCACGCCGCCATCATGCCCGCCGGACCTCCGCCAATAACAACAACGGTATCATTCATACTGTTATCTCCACTATTTTTCTTCGTTATTTCTGTAGGCGTTGTGCTTATCCCATATATCTTCAAGAGATTCAAAAGCACTTACTGCTCTATCTTTATTTCTCTTTACTATTGCAGCAATGAGGGCGTTAATCAAACTAAGAGGGGCAACAAGGGAATCTACAAAGTTTCCTATGTCACACTCAGCTATAAGAGCTGATTCCGCATATCTGACAATTGGCGACGACACCGAATCTGTTACAACAACAACTCTTGCTCCTCTCTCGTATGCAAATTTGACTCCGCTTAATGTTCTCTGTGAGTATCTTGGATAACTTATCGCAACAATGGCATCGTCTCTTCCTATCCTGTACATCTGTTCAAAAACATCGCTGGATGAATTGGGGGTAATTGCTTTGACATTATCAAGAAGAATGTTTAGATATACCTCCAGAAATGCTGCAAGAGAAAAACAGGTTCTTGCACCAAGGATATATACATTTTTAGCTTCAACAAGAATATCAACAGCTTTTTCAAAACTTTTAATATCAATTGTATCCATAGTCTGCCGAAGTCGGTCTATATCAGACTGCAATACATTCTTAAGCACATTTTCATCACCGGTTTTCTGAGAGAAAATTTCCATCCTTTGAAGCGATGTGAGTTTATTCTTAACTAAGTCCTTGAGAGCCGCCTTAAATCCGTAAAAGCCGTCAAATCCAAGCTCCGAAGCAAAACGGACAACTGTAGACTCACTTACGCCAACTGCTTCTCCAAGTTTTGCAGCTGTCATAAATGCGGCACTGTCATAGTGTTCGGTTATATATTGAGCAATTTTCTTTTGGCTTTTGCTCATTCTGAATCCTTCCGGCATAATATACTCAAACAAATCGTGAAAATCAGCCATATGATTTTCCCCTTTCAAAAAGGTTATTTTACGCTAATTTTAAACGCCTCCCCGATGTGGAGAGGCGTTTAATTTGCATAATAGAATTAACTTATTTATATAATAATCCGAAGCGCTTACGCCTTAACAACATTAGCTGCCTGAGGACCTTTATTACCATCAATCACATCAAATTCTACAGCGTCACCTTCTGCAAGTGTCTTGTAGCCTTCCATATTGATAGCTGAGAAGTGAACAAAAACATCGTTGCCATCTTCACACTCAATAAAACCATAACCCTTTTCTGCATTAAACCATTTTACTGTACCTTTTTGCATTGCTGCGAACCTCCTAAATGCGGTATGTACCGCTGCTTCAAATTATTACTG
>JAZPXS010000268.1:0-2417 GCA_045543775.1 Clostridia bacterium | reverse complement strand
CATCTCTCACCTCGGAAATATACAGCTTTGCAGTTTCCAGACGCTTAACTACATCATCTACCTTGTCCTGTGCCTTATCTATCATTTCCTTGGCACGGTTATCTGCATCAGCTATCATGGTGGTAGCACATTTTTCTGCATTAATAATTGCAGTGCTTATTACATCACTCTTGGCACGCAGCTCCTCTGTTTCCTTTGAAATAGCATCATAATTAGAACGGAGTTCTTTGTTTTCGCTCTGTGCATCAGAAAGCTGCTGCTTTATTGCAGAAAGCTCTGCCTCCAGCTTCTTCACGGTTTCCGAAAGAGTTCCGTTGGTTTTTGTGATATTTTCTATCTGCGACATATAATTTTTGAGAGTCTTGTCCGAAGCATCCTTCTGTTCCTGAATTTCTGCCTCATGCAAATCGTTGAGCTCGCTTATATATCTGCAAACATCCTTTTTGCTATAGCCTATTACTTTGCTTTTGATTTCTGAAAGTTCCATAATCTATCTCTCCTTTAGTAGCCTAATTATACATATTTCTTCATTGGTTGTCAATAAAAAACATTATATAACACAAAGATATTTTTCAACCATATGATGAGGTCTGTAAGACTCCTTGGCAGTTCTTAGTCCCTCAAGTCCCATATCCTCCTCACGGTTTATATAGGTGATATCCTTCCATCTGTTTTTTGCAAACTCATTGTTTATTGCCGCATATATGCCATCGTAATCCGTATCTGCCTTTTCTATATGAATGAGTGCATTTTCATCATTCAGAAGCTCGCCTACGGTAAAAGCGGCAATTTTTCCGTCAATTTCTATAACACCGCCGCAAAGCTCAAGCCGGTCAAATTGTTCAAATGCACTTTTTATGCTTGCCATTTCATATATATAGCTTATATCATCCTCGGAGCGGGTTTTCAGTATTGAGTTTCGTGATAGCTCCAGACACTCATCAAAGTCATCCTTTGTAAGCTCTCTGTATTTATATTCATATCTGTCGTGGAAATTGTTAAGATGATTTCTCTTTGAGCGAAGCTTTCTTCCGGAAAGATTTATGAGTTTCTCCGTAAGATACACATAATCTTCAAAATCCCTGTTACAGCTTACAACCGCATCGGGATAATGCGACTTGATAATCTCTGACTGTTCCTTTGTTGCGGATACTATAGATAGCTTCTCACCTTTGGAATGGAAATGTTCTCTGAGCATATCCACGCATTCCATAAAATCGCCTTCGCCAAAGGGAACATAGCAGAATTTCTCCCCTGTTACGGAGCTATTATATATCACCAAAAAATCACCGACTACCGCATAGAGAGTATTATAAAACTCTCTCCATATGAATATGTTTGCAAAGCTTGCTTCGGAATTATCATATTTGTGCTTTGTATAGCTTTCAAAAAGCTCCTTGTCGTCTATTGTAAGTGTTTTGAATTCCAGCATTTTTTACCTCGATTTACATTGTTTCCAGTATTCCTCTCTCTGACATACTGGTGTATGAAGTTTCGTTACATATAATATGGTCAATAACCGCAATATCAATACCTTCGAGCACTCTTATAATCCTATCGGTAACCGCTACATCGGCAGAAGACGGATGGGTACTGTCTCCCGGATGATTGTGTGCTATGATTACACCGGAAGCCTTACGCAGCATTGCAGTTTCCACTATCTTTCTCACATCAACATTGGCACTGTTGGGTCCGCCCTCGGATATAACATCAACTGACAATACATCCTTGATGGAGTTAAGACTTACAAGAATAACCCTCTCATTGGAAAGATGTTCAAAAAACCCCCGGCAGTACTCCCCTGCATCCTTATTGGTAGTAAGTCGTACCTTTCGCTTAGTACTGCTAAGACTTATGCGGTTTCTTAGTTGTCCCACAAATGTTATAAGAGATGCTCCGGCTTTATCTATACCTTTTACCTTACAAAGCTCCTCAAAGGAAGCGGAAAATACTCCGTCCAGGGTTTTGAAACGGTCAATAAGTTCGTGACCTATCGGATTGGTGTCCTTTACTCTATGCACATAAAAAAGCAAAAATTCCAGAACCTGATGATCATCAAAAGCATCTATCCCCTTTTGCAAAAATCGGTTACGAACCCTGTCACGGTGACCTTTGTGTACATTTTTGATTTCTTCAGACATAATACACTCCTACATTTCGTGGGATTTTGATACAACCTCTTCGATTTCCTCCGCATCGGCAGCATTAAGCCTGTCCGAATCTTTGGAAAGGTACATAAGATATTCTATATTCCCCTCGGGACCTTTTATCGGTGAGAAATCTATTCCCCTTACCGAAAAGCCCAACTCAAATGCAAATGCGGTTATGGTCTCCACCACGCTTTTGTGTACGGATGCTTCTCTTACCACACCTTTTTTGCCAACTTCCTCTCTGCCGGCTTCAAACTGGGGTTTAAT
>JAZPXS010000267.1:0-1791 GCA_045543775.1 Clostridia bacterium | reverse complement strand
GATAGGAGATATTGTGATGAAAACAGCATATGACAACAATAAGAAAAAATTGATAAGTGTAAATCCGACAATGACATATAACGGAGAAAATATTGAAGTATGGAAAAAGTCCGCCAGAGCAAAACTTTCTGAACTTTTGGGAATGGACAAGTTTTCTAAAGTTGATGCTGATTTTGATATTGAGTATGAAAAGATACTTGATAATGCTACAGAAATTCGTTTTACTTTCCAAAGTGAAGAGGGTTACAGAGTTCCATGTTATATTCTTATTCCGCACGGGGTTGAAAAACCTCCTGTAATGATATGTCTGCAGGGACATTCCACCGGTATGCATATTTCAATGGGAAGACCTAAATATGCCGGAGATGAAAATATGATAAATGGTGGCGACCGTGATTTTTGTGTAAGAGCCGTTAAAGAAGGATTTGCAGCAATAGCTGTAGAACAAAGAAACTTTGGAGAGTGCGGAGGAGATGAAACCGGACCAAGATGTTTTGAATCATCTATGACTGCACTTTTAATGGGCAGAACAACAATTGGTGAACGCGTATGGGATATTTCAAGGCTTATTGATGTTTTGGAAACGAATTTTTCTGACAAAGTTGATGTAAGCAAAATTTGTTGTATGGGTAACTCCGGAGGAGGTACAGCAACAGTATATGCGGCAGCTTTGGAGGATAGAATAGTTCTTGCGATGCCTTCATGTGCTATGTGTACATTTAAGGATTCTATCGGGGCAATGTTCCATTGTTCTTGTAATTATGTACCCAAAATTGCAAACTATTTTGATATGGGTGACCTTATGGCTATGGCATATCCTAAATTCTTTGTTCAGGTATCAGGAATAGAAGATGATATTTTCCCCATTTCCGGTGCGGAAGCTGTGTTTGAAAAGGGAAAGAATGCATACGCTTCACAAGGATTAGATGAACGATGCACCTTGGTAAAAGGTAATGGCGGTCATCGTTTTTATGCAGACGATTCATGGCAGTTTGTACATGAATACTTGAATGTATAAAAATTATTTTATCACAAAAACAAAAAGGTAGATACATGGTGGTTTTCCATGTGTCTACTTTTATTTTACTACTTCACTTAGCCGGTAGTTATGATTTGATTAAAGTGCAAAAATTATTATTCAAAAAAACGCCTTGAACAATTCGTGCATGGGACCTTCATAGCAAGCCTCTGCAAGAAATTCCGTGCCCTTCTGGTTACCCCAGCTGTAATAGATGATTGTTCTGCCGAGATATTCACAGCATTCCATATCGCTGTTATTAACATTCAGAGCATTTTCAATTCTTTCTCTGTCACACGGTGAGAAGAAAGGATGTGCAAGCTTTCTGTCTTCTATATCATCATACATGAGAACAGGATTTATGGGGCTGTATTCCCAGTTTATAAAATCCTTTGAACGAGCAACAGAATTTCCGAAGCGGTAAAGAGGATACTGTTCAAGATAGAGAACATAGTAGTAAGGGTCGCCGTCAAAGGTATAAATCGCTGGGCTTCCTGCGTACCTATCCTTATTGAATACACATTCGCTGGGAGTAAGAGTCCAGTTTGTCATATCGGTGGAGGTCATGAATCTGAATGTGAAGGGCTTTGTACCTGCCTCTTCAACGGGTGCGGAAATTTCAATCAAAAGTGTATAAACTTCGCCCATTTTTGTGATATTCATATTATATATTTTCCAACCCGGAAGACTGATTTCAGTATGCTTTTCCCAACTCTTGAGGTCAGTTGACTTATAGAATACAAGACCATCACTTCCCCAGACAAAGTCGGATC
>JAZPXS010000266.1:0-2850 GCA_045543775.1 Clostridia bacterium | reverse complement strand
TAAGATAATTTCCACTGACGATAAAGCGATAATCTGTTTTGAAAGGGACTTTGGTTTGCAATGATATACCCATATGCGGAGTATATTTCAATCTGTTGTAATCATCAATAATGCGATTAATTACACGGTTTGCTGCTATGGAATTTGACAAATCCCTTTCTATATAAGCTTTAATCTCTTTAAGATCGTACAATGCAGCAGGGGCAACTCGTATTTTCACTGTTATACCCCCAAGGCGGACCTTATATCGTCATTGGATATCCAACCGTTTTCCTCCGCTGATTTTTCTGCTTCTGCAAGCTTACCCATAAGCTTGATAATTGCTTTTGTTTTCTCATATTCTTCGATATCAACGATTGCATATCTGCCTCTTCCGTTTTTTGTAAGAAATACAGGTTCATCAAATGAAATCTCTTTTAATACCTCTGCGTAATTCCTCAAATCTGAAACCGGTCTAATATTTGGCATATAATAACCACCCTTTTGTTATTTGATGTAATTATTGTATCATAATTTTTAGTAAAATACAACAACAAAATATAAATTCAATAAAAAAGAGAGCCTCACCCTTTTGGATGAGGCTCTCTTTTTTATGCATAATTTACGCGCTTATTTTGTTGAGTTTAACAGAAAGCTGAGATTTCTTTCTGGAAGCAGTGTTCTTGTGGAGAACACCCTTAGCAACTGCCTGGTCGATTTTCTTGAAAGCAACCTTGCAAGCTGCAACTGCAGCTTCAGCGTCCTTGTTAGCTACACATTCTTCAAACTTCTTTATGCAAGTCTTTAAGTTAGTCTTGATAATCTGGTTTCTCAAAGTTTTTGTTTTGATAACAGAAACTCTCTTCTTAGCGGATTTAATATTAGGCATAATTTCACCTCCAATTGGCATATTTATCAACATAATCTGTATTCTACCATAGATTTTTTTAAAAATCAAGTAAAATTTTCAGAAAAACAAAAAAATATGCAGTTTTTACAAACACAGACATCGTTTTCCCTCTTTAATTGTCAGCCATAAGCCTTTTTGCAAGCTCCTCGTCAGGCTCTGCGTATATGGTGTTGTAGTCGGTATATATTACCATTCCCGGCTTTGCTCCGGAGGGTTTCTTTACATATTTTACCTCTGTGTAATCCACGGGAACGTTTTCCGATGAGCGTGCCTTGCTGTAATATGCGGCGAGGGATGCCGCCTGCATATATGTTCTGTCGGGTACCTCCATTGCATCGGGAGTTCTCACTATGGCGTGAGAGCCGTGGATTCCCTTGGTGTGGAACCACAAATCCGTGCTTCGGGACAGCTTTAGTGTGACATAGTCGTTCTGGATATTATTTTTTCCCACATATATGTCATATCCGTCATCGGATACAAAGTGCATCGGCTTTGGCAGAGCCTTTTTCATTTCTTTTCGTTTGCCGCCGCGGTTTTTCAGGTATCCCTGTTCTGTAAGCTCCTGACGTATCATAGAAATCTCGCTGCCGGATTCCGCCAGCATTATAGCTTCCTTTACGGATTCCAGATAGTCTATTTCCTTTAGTGTCAGCTCCCTCTGCTTTGCCGCCTCCTGCTCGGCGGTTTTCTCCTTTGCGTATCTCTTGTAGTAGCTCTGGGCATTTGCAGATGGAGAAAGGTCGGTTTTTAAAGGGATTGATATTTTCTCGCAGTTTTCGGAATAGAAGTTTTCGCAGGCAAGGGAGCTGTCCCCTTGGTTTATCCTGTATATGTTGGCGGTAATAAGGTCGCCGTACACCTTGTATTTATCCTTGTTTTTTGCTTTCTCTATGGTTTCATTCTGTATCTGGAGTTTTTTTGCACATCTCTCTATTCCGGTATTAATAAACTTTGTAAGGTCACCGGATTTTTGCTTAAGGCTCTGGAGTGAGGACTTTTTGAGGTAAAAAGCTTCCGCCGCTTCGTTTACCGTATCAAAAAACGTCACTTCCCCCATATCCTCAAACTGAGTTATTTCCAGTGCGTTAAAGTCCACAAGCTTTCCTGTGTTTTTATCCTTTACCATACAGGGACTGAGCTTTCCGTCACGGATATTCTCCATCATCATTGAGAATATATATGCGGTTTTATCCAGTTGTTCGCCCGTTGCATTTTCTCCCTGCATCTCCGTATCTTGCGATGCACGGAAAACCGCCTCTCTCGCCATAAGAGGACTTATGCCGGAAAAGTTATCCATAATGTGTCTGTACATAGGCAGAGAATCATTTTTTATGAGTGCTTTCACGCTGTCCTTGTCCGAAGATAACGGATTAATTTTTTCCTGAGGCGGAGGGGCAGTGTAGATAAGTCCCGGCAGTATCTGCCGTACACTGCTCACCGACAGGTCCACGTGGTACACTGCATCGATAATCTTATCATCCTTATTGAGCAGAATGATGTTGGAGTGTTTTCCCATAATTTCGCACACAAGAGTTTTTTGACACAGGTATCCCATTTCGTCATAGCTTTCTATATCAATGTGTATAATTCTTTCGAAATCAATCTGGCGTATGCCCGTTATTTTTCCGCTCCCGATGTGCTTTCGCATAAGCATACAGAACATGGGAGGATTCATTGGGTTTTCCATAGTGCTGCTCATAAGGTGAACTCTTGCACAGGAAGGATTGGCACAGAGAAGAAGCCTGTACGCACCGCTCCTTGTTCTTACGGAAATGGTCACGGTGTCCTTTTCCGGTTGATGTATTTTGTCTATTCTGCCGTCTTTCAGAACTTCGTTTAATTCCTTGGTAACGGTGTGTATAACCATACCGTCAAATGCCATATGTCTCACCTCTTTTATACAGTATAGCATATATCCCGGAATATATCTACACAAAAAACATAAAAAAATGATAATTTTG
>JAZPXS010000265.1:0-15758 GCA_045543775.1 Clostridia bacterium | reverse complement strand
CGCCTTCTTTTCTAACCATTTTTCGATGTGATATACTGCTGCATCACTTAATCTCTCCACAATCGGCTTTAAAATATCGCAAACCATTTCGGCTATATAACGGTCGTGGTCAGACAATAATTGTTTGCTGTCTGCGATTTCACTTGGAGGTAGTTCTTCAAAATCCGGCTGACGATACAAGGTTCCATTATTACGTCTCAATCCATTGTTGAATTGTGCGTCTCCATCGCAATATGCTTTATACGATTCATCATCTTTAAAAATCAAAGTCCCTTGTATTTCGCGATGGTTCTGTGTGATTTCTTTTTCCATAATCTACCTCTTACAAGTTGTTATTTTTCATCATACGCAAATTTTTATATCGACGGAAATGCATGCCTATTCACTTGTCGTGTCACCATTAATAACCCTCTTAACCATTGACGTAACTCGGTGTCATCTGGTGATCGTGTAAGTGATAGTGCTCTTCGATAATCTTTTCGCACATGCTGTTTTTTACAACTGTCTTTCCAGTTGAGTGTATAATCACACCAACTACAAGTTTTGGATATAAGTTGGCGCACTTTTTTATTCCCAAGAGATACTATAATTATATCACTGAGTTATTTGTTTGTATATAGTAAAATGGGTTCAAATTTGCTTTTTGTATGTAAAGGTAATTTATTTTTTTAATTTTATGTGATATAATTACTACAAATCTTCATTGCAAGGAGGGGTTTTATGCAAAAAAATAACAAACGCATCTTTTCCGGGTATTATAAGAGGTATGACAACAAGAGAATATTCGTTATCATGGTTACTTGTGATATTGATACCAATGAAGAAATTGTAATATGCAAAGAAGCTACATACTCTCCAAATGCAAAATACTTCACTATGACAAAAAGTTCGTTTTGCGAAAAAGTAGAATGGAACGGAACAAAAGTAGATAAATACAGAAGAATAACAAAGTACAATGGTTCGGTCGGAGATTGGATGCTACTTGAAGTGGATGGTTTTGAACGCCCCCAAAGCAAGAAAAAGTTAGAAAACCCAAAACAGAGATATTACAGGCGTGCCAAAGATTACTATAGTTTTGCAAAAGATTTGTGTGAAAATTATGCTACTGATATTGAAAAATATAACCTCTGTGTTTCTATGAAAAGATATCTCAACATATCAAAAAGAGATTTTTCAATCCTCAAAGAAGATTTGAAGTTTTTACATGGATGTTTAAAAACCACATTAAAACAATATGAAGAATATTTCGAACAGCGTTTTGTTCAAGGGTTATCTATCCGAAAATATGCTGAAAAATACAGTATTAATCGTGGCAGTGTGGAGCATATCCAGAAGAAATTGTTTGCAGCACTCGCTGCGGAATTACAGGCAAGAGATATGTCTGATGGAAATAATCGCCTATGGGTTCCACCGGACGAGGAGGAATAATGAAAGTTTATCAGTACAAAGAATTCCCGGAACTGCTAATAATGGTACAATAGAATAATTAAATCAAGACACTTGTCAAACTGGCAGGTGTCTTTTTTTTTTGCACTTTTGATTATGACAAAATTATGACAATGCCGATTTGGCTGTCCGTATAGTGAAGGGGCGTTAAAAAAATTTTTGAACTTTTTTCGAAAACAGGGTCCCCAAAACCACCCGAAAATCTCCATTAAGTGAGAGGACAAAAAAATTCAAACTTTTTTTGAAAAATGGGTGTACAAAACCCCTGTTTTTTGACCATAGGGTGAAAGGGTTAAAAATTTTTTCAAACTTTTTTGAAAAACACCCTTACAAAACCCCTATTTTTTGTCCATATAGTGAGGGGGTAATTTTCTCATTGAAAGGAGGTGAACACAATGAGTGATTTTATGAACGAACTCAAAGAACAGAAAATATGGTTTCTGTGGCAATGGAAGTCAGTGAAAAACGGAAAGCAAACTAAAGTGCCTATCTCATCAAAAGGAACAGCTACCGGGACTTCCTCTGAATGGTCACACACTTGGGTTTCTTATGACGAAGCGGTTAATGCAAAGACTTCACAGCATGCTGCAGGTGTCGGTTTCAAAATTCCCGACGGATATTTCTTCCTCGATGCCGATAACTATTCTCCTGAAGACCCGTTTATTAAGCTAATTCTGGAAAGGTTCGATTCGTATACAGAACGCTCTGTAAGTGGCAGAGGTCTTCACATTTATGGCAAGTGCGATGTTTCCAGACTGCCCATAACAGAAGAAGATGGCAAGCTGAAGCTTGACCGTGCGTACTATACGAAAAACCCTAACAACAATCTTGAACTGTACATCGGCAACCTTACAAACAGATTTGCCGTATACACAGAAGATGTAGTTGTGGCAGAGCCTTTGAAAGAGTGTACTTCTGCATTACTTGTTACCTTAGACAAGAATATGCGGAGAACAGAAAAGAAGCGATACAGCCAAAGCCGTGACGGAGACAAAGAAACCTTTGACCTAATCTGTAGCCTTCGTAAGCAGAAAAACGGTGATAAGTTCCAAAGCCTCTTTGATTTTGGTGACATTTCCGACTACGGCTCTCATTCAGAAGCAGATGTTGCCTTATGTTCAATGATAGCTTTCCGCACAGGTCCCGATGCAGAAATGATAGATGCCATTTTCCGTCAATCTGCTCTGTATCGTGACAAATGGGAACGAAAAGATTACCGTGATGCAACTATCGCCTACGGCATCAATGCCTGTCACGGAGAGTTTCATCGTTCCAAAATGGAGCATCCGTACTTCATCAAGTTCAATGAAGAAACAGGACAGCCTTATGTTAATGTTCCGCTTCTTGCAAAATACACACGCGAAAATCTCAAATATGTTCTTGTACGCGACAACGGCAAACAAGGACTTCTGAAGTATGTGTACGAAAACGGATGCTACAAGCTTTATTCCTCGGATATGTTTCTTGGAGTAATAAAGCAGTACATCGCCGATTATGACGAGGAGCTTGTAAAAATGAGCAAGGTTAATGAAACATTGCAGCATATTACAACCGACCTTAACTATGTAGGGCAAGACGAACTTGATGCCGCAGAGGATTTTATCAACTTCAAAAACGGACTCCTCAAAGTCACAGCGGACGAGCTTAAGCTTCTGCCACACTCTTCGGGCATTCTCTCCACCATACAGATTCCCTGTGACTGGAGCAGTGATGCACCACCCACCCCGGTGTTTGACCAATATATGCACACACTCACAAACGGCAACGAAGAAGTAAAACAGCTGCTACTTGAATTTATGGGTGCCTGCATATCAAACATCAAAGGTTGGAGAATGAAGAAATCCCTGTTCCTTGTGGGAGACGGCAACACAGGTAAGTCACAGCTTAAGAGCCTTGTTGAAAGACTTCTTGGCAAAGGAAACTATATCGGTATCGACCTTAAGGAAATCGAAGCTCGTTTTGGTACAGGTTCCATATACGGAAATCGACTTGCAGGTAGTTCGGATATGAGTTTTATCTCCGTAGACGAACTTAAGACATTCAAGAAGATAACAGGCGGTGACAGCTTGTTTGCGGAATTCAAGGGACAGCAATCCTTCGAATACACATACGGAGGGCTGTTATGGTTTTGTATGAACAGATTACCCAAGTTCGGTGGCGACGATGGTCAGTGGGTATATGACAGAATAATAGTTGTTAACTGCCCTAATGTAATACCACAGGATAAGCAGGATAAACAACTGTTGGACAAGATGTATGCCGAGCGAGCAGGTATTGTGTACAAGGCTATAAAGGCATTGCAGAGTGTAATAGCAAACGGTTACCGCTTCTCCGAGCCACAATCGGTTACAGAGACAAGAAGCCTATACAGAAACACAAACAGCACTGTTGTCAGTTTCTTTGAGGAATGTATGTGTCCGTGGTATGGTGGCAGAATTAACTCCAGCTGTACCACAGGACGAATATTCAAGGTCTATCAGGCTTGGTGCAGAGATAACAATCAAGGCTATGCAAAAACAGCAAGGGAGTTCCGTGACGAGCTTGCCGAACACCTTGGCACCACATACACAGATATGACCACCCGCCAGAAAGGCAATACCTACTACAAGGAATACACACTTACCCTTGAATCAAAAGAGCAATACCACAGTGTTTATGGCTTTGATTCAACAGAATTTCTTCAAACCGGGTAGCAGTAGGTAGCAGTTGGGTAGCAGTACTTTTGAGAACTGCTACCCGCTCAAACCCCTGTGCCACAAGGGTTTCAAGGACTTGGGTAGCAGAGGTAGCAGTACTTTCAACTTCTTGGCGGAATTTAAACTTTGATGTAGGAGAGTTAGTGTGGGTACAAAGAAGAAAAAAATCTTCAGCAGAATTAAAAACACTGCTACCTCTGCTACCCGGCTGACAAAAAAACCTTAACTATGCCACTTTTGAGCATTGTGTGCTGCTACCCCAACTGCTACCCCTCTGCTACCTGCGAAAGGAGTGATGTCTATGATTGTAACAGTGTAAAGAATACAACCCAATATCAAACTAACAAACAGAAAGGAATTGAAACAATGAAATTCAGAATTTTCCACGGAGGTAAACCCGTAATTAACAAAAAGGACTTTGACACAAAATACTATGATTGCATGGCTACTTTTTACACAAAAAGAGAACAGCCTGTAATTCTTTCCTGTCACAAGGAACAGAATTTATGGAAGGTACAGTACGGCTTTTCAACATTGGTATTTGACACCTATACAAAAGCTATGGAATTCTGTAATGCTCGTTTCTATGATAAGCAGGGCAATAAGTTATCACAAAGAAAGGATGTGTAAATATGCATATTGACAGAAAACTTGAAAAATACCTTAGAGGAGATATTGATTTCGACTCTTTCTACCTTGTATCGGTAGAGCCTGTAACAGAGAAATACGCTGTTATAATTCTCGTACCGAAAATACACAGATATTTCAATGTCCGTTATGGTGAACTTACAAGCAAATGGTTCACTACAATTGAGGAAGCAACACAGTACGCAGTTGAACGAGGCTTTATCAGCAAGGCAAAGGCAAAAGCTATCAATCTTCGTTATTACAGCGTATACGGAGGCTGACAATTATGAAGGTCAGTTATCATCCTTTGGTATGTGTGAATCATGAAGAACAGTGTTATGCCCCCCTTTTTCCGAGCGAAAGAAAAGAGGATATGGCATACTTTGACTTCTACCTTACACGCATATCAAATCAAACTTATATGCTGTGTTCAAACGAACCCAAGGTCTACAGCGAATACAAGGACTTCATTATCAGTTGTCCCTTGTGCGGAAAAACTTTGGAAATCTTTGGGCTTGCAAAAAACCACTATTTATTATCACCATACAAATGTACAAATTATAAGGAGGAATTTTAATTATGGAAACAACAACAATTTACAATTCAGCATTTGCAAAAGCACTCAGAGGCAAGACACATCACGAAGAACCTGCTCTTGGCGAAGGTTATATCAGCGGTAACGGTTCCTATGCTTTCCCCAAGGGATTCAATGGCGACTTCTCCTCGGCATTAAAGAAGGAAAACATCTTCAGAAGATACGGCACAAATATGTACGTAAAGGATTGTGAAGAAAATATACACACAATTCTTTCAACTGCCGGAGCGGAAATCACACCCGAAGGAAAAGCATTCCCCGAAGACAACGATGAGTTTTCAAGCATTCCGTTTATGTCGTATAAGATTGCATCTATCTGCAAGTTGTCCGAAACTCTTATGTTGGACAGGAACTTTAATATCGAAAAGTATCTCACAAACGAGTTTGCACGCAGATTCGGTAGATGCGAAGAATACTACTTCATCAACGGAACAGGAATAGGTGAACCTACCGGGGTTCTCACCGCAGCGGAAATAGGTGTCGAAACAGCCGAAATTACATATGACGATATGGTGAAGCTGTACTTCAGCCTCAAGTCTGAATATCGCAAGTATGCAGTATGGGTTATGAATGACAAAACCGCACTTAAGCTCCGTACATTGAAGGACAACAACGGCAACTATATCTGGAACAGCGGTAATGATACTATTCTCGGAAGACCCGTGGAGATTTCCAACAATATGCCCGATGCCGAAGGTGGCAACAAGCCCGTGTTCTTTGGTGACCTTTCCTTCTACTGGATACTTCAGAGGGATAAGCTTGCGGTTAAACCCCTTACCGAAAGATATGCCTTAAATGGTGCTATCGGGTATGTGGGAACTGAACGCCTTGACGGAAAGCTTGTAAGAAGCGAAGCTGTTAAGACCTTAAATATCACAGCATAATTTCATACTGTTGGGTATGCCCCATAACCAATATTTGATTATGGGGTTAATACCCCCTTTGATTTCTGCTTTTTGTGCGTGATTGCCCACGCCCGTTGCTCAAAGAAATAGTCACAGAGATATGACTGCCCCGGGTAGAAAGGAGTTATACATGGAACAGAAAACAATACATACCACTGAGAAACAAATCGGTGACACGATATATATAGTCGAATCAGCTATCAGCGACAATGCCAAAGAAACAGTTTACAATAAGCTGAAACGATTGATACTAAACGATGTAGAAAATACAGAAATAAAGATTGCTTCATAACAGGAATATAACTTGATATCTTCGCAGTAGTACGGTAATATGAAGTACCGCTTGAAGATTGTCAGAAAGGAGGATATTGATATGTATAAAAGACAGTCTTCAACTGCGAAGATAACAGATAAAATCACAGCCTTGTACGCCCGACTTTCAAGGGACGATGAACTGCAAGGCGAAAGCAATTCCATAACGAACCAGAAAGCCATATTACAAAAGTACGCAGACGATAACGGCTTTGGCAATACAGTGTTCTTTGTAGACGATGGTTACAGCGGTACAAACTTTGACCGCCCCGATTGGCAAAGGCTTATTTCCCTTGCTGAAGACGGCAAAGTTGCAACGGTCATTGTAAAGGATATGAGCCGACTTGGCAGAGATTACCTTAAGGTAGGTTACTACACGGAAGTATTCTTCCCCGGTGTGGACATCCGCTTCATCGCCATAAACAATGGTGTAGACAGTGCCAATCAGCAAGATAGCGACTTTACTCCATTCCTTAACATCATCAACGAATGGTACGCCAAGGATACAAGCAAGAAAATCCGAGCCGTATTCAAGGCAAAGGGCGAAAGTGGAAAACCGCTTTCTACAAACCCTCCTTATGGATACATCAAATCCTCCGAAGACAAACACCAATGGGTTGTTAACGAAACTGCAGCGGAGGTTGTAATAGAAGCATTTAAACTATGTGTTAAGGGTTATGGACCAAAGCAGATTGCCAATATGTTTACAGAGCGAAGAATTCCAAACCCTACCGCACACGCAAAAATGAATGGCAGAAGTGTACCTGGCTACAGAATTTACACCGATGATTATACTTGGAATGACAGCACCATCGTACATATGCTCTCAAGGCAAGAATATCTCGGGCATACAGTGAACTTCAAAACCTATCGAAAATCGTACAAGAACAAGAAGCAAATGAAAAACGATGAGTCGCAATGGCAGATATTCGAAAACACACACGAAGCCATTATTGACCAAGAAACATTCGACATTGTTCAGCGTATCAGAGATGGAAGACGAAGGCTTACACCTATGGGAGCAATGCCGATACTCTCGGGAATGCTTTTCTGTGCTGATTGTGGCAAAAAGTTGTACCAAGTACGATGCACAACTATGAAGCAAAAAGAATACTTGGTATGTTCAACATACCGCAAGGTTAAGGGCGGATGTACGTCCCATCAGATACAGAACGAAGCCGTTGAAACATTGCTCCTTGATGGCATACGCAGCATTACGGCATTTGCCAGAGAACACGAAACCGAGTTTGTAGAAATGGTTACAAGAAAGTGTCGGGCAGATGTGGAAAGAACTCTTCGTGACAGCAAAAGGGAACTTGAACAGGCACAGGCTCGCATCAAAAAACTTGACGAGATTATCCAGAGGCTTTATGAAGACAACCTTGAAGGCAAAGTTTCCGATGACCGTTTTGCTAAAATGACCGCAAACTATGAAGCAGAACAGCAGTCCCTTGAAAGCAGAGTTAGTGAGCTCAAGGCTACCATTATAAAAGATAAGACAAACGCTGACAATGCCGAAAGGTTCCTGAATCTTGTGAGAAAGTACACAGACATAAAAGAGCTCACGGCTGAAGTTCTCCGTGAGTTTGTAGAAAAAGTTTATGTGTACCAGAGTGAGCGTATTGATGGCAAAAAGGTACAGCGTATTAAGATTGTTTATAACTGTATTGGTGAATTCAATACACCAATAAAAGAGTATGAAAAAACGGCATAGCCGATTTGACTTTCGACTATGCCGATTATTTCCGGGATTAAAAATCCCTAAGACGCACCCACTAAGCGGAGTTTTTTGTTATTCACTACTTATCCTCTTTCTGTATTCTGTAGGAGCCATACCTTTCTGCTTTTTGAAAATACGGCTGAAATACAGCTGATTATCATAGCCTACAATTGAGGCAATTTCATTAACGGGATAATCCGTCGTCTCTAAAAGTATTTGTGCATTCTCTATCCTTAAAGCTAAAATATACTGCATAGGGCTCATTCCCGTTACCTGCTTAAAGCTTCTTAAAAACCAGCTTGTGCTCATATGCCTTGAGCGTGCATATTCTCCTATATTAATCTCTTCGCTGTAATGCTCAAAGAAATATTTTCGTGCATAGCTCATTTCTGCCTGAACAAAGGTATTCATAGAAGGCTTTCTATCAAGCCTTGTTCTCTGCACAATCATAAAAAGCTGCCTTAAATAGAGCTCTACCATTTCCGTATATCCCACAGGGCACGTTCTGAACTCGTGTATCAGGTTATTAAAAATTGTTTTATACTCCTCGCTTGAGCCCGAGTAAAACACATTTCCCTCAAGCGGAATATCAAAATGCCGTAATATTCCTTTCACCTGACTGCCTGTAAAATGCACCCAGTAAGCTTCGGTCCTATCCTCACAGCGATACTCATACTTCTGTTCTTCTCTCGGCAAATATAAAACCATATGCCCTGCCGACACAACAGTGTCCTTTCCTTTAAAGTAAAAGTGCGCCTTACCCGATGCAATATACAAAAGCTGATAGTCAATCCTACCCTTGGGTCTTAAGGTGGGAATTCTTTTTTTATTCCTCACGTGATATGTACCTGCACTTGTCACAACTAGCGGCTTTGATTTATCCACCACAGGCAATCTTGAATTGTTTAAGTACCCCGAGTTAACATACATAATAATTCCCTCCTCGTTTATCATTATATCATTTTGTGCATATCCTGTCCACTTCTGTTTATAGACTTTTTGTAAAAATTTGTTTTATAATAAGGGTGACAAAGGAAATGAAAGCATCCGGAGTTTTCACTTCTTTTATACGGAAACAATTTAATATATAAGGAGAATGGAAAATGACTACAAATAAAAAATACTTAAAATGGTATCATAAAATAGGCTACGGCTCGGGTGACGTTGCAGGTAATGTTGTATACGCACTTCTCACTTCGTTTATAATGTTCTACCTGACCGATACTATCGGTCTTAACATGGGCATTGTCGGCACACTCATGGCATTAAGCAAGCTTTTCGACGGCGTTACTGACATCTTTTTCGGACGAATGATTGACAAAACAAAAACAAAAATGGGCAAAGCCCGTCCGTGGATGTTATGGGCATACATCGGCAACTCTGTTATGCTTGCCGCCTGCTTTGCAATCCCGACAAGCTGGGGTGAAACAGCACAGTATGCTTTCTTCTTTATAACATACACACTTCTTAATGCTGTATTCTTCACTGCAAATAATATTGCTTATGCTTCTCTCACAGCACTTATCACAAAGAACGTAAACGAACGTGTACAGCTTGGCTCAATCCGCTTCATCTTTGCATTTGGTGCAAGCATGGCAATTCAGTATATCACAATTCACGCAGTAAACTTCTTCGGCGGCGGTGCTGAAGGCTGGAAAATCGTCGCAATCATCTATGCAATTATCGGTTTAATTGTAAATACAATTTCAGTTTTCTCTGTTAAAGAGCTCCCCGAAACTGAAGACGAAGCAGAGACCGAAGAAGAAGAAGAAGAGAACAAATTAACATTCTTCCAGTCTTTAAAGCTTCTCCTTCAGAATAAATACTATGTAATCATTTGCATTACATACATCATGACACAGTTATATGCATCCGTAATCGGCATGGGTATCTACTACATGAAATACATCCTTGGCAACGAAGAGCTCTTTTCTGACTTCTCACTTGCAATAAACATTCCCATGGTGGCAGCTCTCATTGTTCTTCCCCTGGTTATATCCAAAATGGGTGGTATGTATAAGCTTAACATCCTCGGCTACGCTCTTGCAACATTGGGCAGATTAGGGGTTATGGCAGCAGGCTACATGGGCAGTATTCCGCTCATGCTCATTTTCACAGCAGTTGCCACACTCGGCATTGCACCTTTGCAGGGTGACTTAAATGCTCTTATTGCCTCGTGTTCAGAATACACAACAATAAAAACGGGTCACCGTCTCGACGGTATGATGTACTCCTGCTCTTCTTTAGGCATTAAAATCGGCGGTGCGCTCGGAACAGCTATCTGCGGTTGGCTCTTGGACGCTGCAGGATATATTGAAAATGCACCCGTACAGCCGGCAGAGTGTATAAGCATGCTCCAGTTCCTGTACCTTTGGGCACCCGCAATCCTTTGCTTTATCGTTATGTTCTTCCTCTCCCGACTTAAAGTTGAAAAAGCAAACAAAGAATTACTTGCAGAAAAGGTGGGTTGATTATGTATATCGGCATTGATTTAGGCGGTACAAATATCGCAGTTGGATTGGTTGATAAAAGAGGTAAAATATTGCAAAAGGCTTCAACACCTACTCTCCGTGAACGTCATTGGAGTGAAATTGTCAAGGATATGGTTATCATGACACACAAGGTCACCGAGGCTGCAGGCAAAAACCTTGCGGATATTAAAGTTGTCGGCATAGGTATTCCCGGCAACATTGACAACGAAAGCGGTATTGTAGTAAGGGCAGCAAACCTCAATATGGTAAATGTTCCGATTGCAGCAGAGTTCAGAAAATATATCGATATTCCGGTAAATCTTGAAAACGATGCAAATGCTGCTGCATATGGCGAATATTTCGTCCAGGACCCCCGCCGTGATAATTTTCTAATGGTTACATTAGGCACAGGCGTAGGAGGAGGCATCGTAATAAAGGGCAAAATTTTCCGAGGCTTTAATGGTGCAGGCGGTGAAATCGGGCACCACGTAATTCACGAGGGTGGCGAAAAGTGTGCCTGCGGAAGATGCGGATGCTATGAAACTTACGCCTCTGTTACCGCTCTTATCAACCAGACAAAGAAAAAAATGTCCGAGTGCCCCACTTCACTTATGCATCAATGGGTAAAGCACAACGGTGCAATCAACGGCTTTACCGCATTTGATTGCGCAAAGCGCGGAGATGAGGCGGCAATCGAAGTCAGGGACAAATATATAACCTATGTTGCAGAAGGTGTAGTAAACCTTATTAACATTTTCCAACCGGAAACTGTCGTTATCGGTGGCGGTATCAGCTATGAGGGCGAAACACTGCTTGCCCCTATACGCGAATTTGTAAAAAAGCACGAATTTAATAAACAAGAGCCCCGCACACAAATCCAGGTTGCCACACTTTTTAACGACGCAGGCATCGTCGGCGCGGCAATGGCAGCAAAAAAACAAAAATTCTTATAAAACAACTTACCATTATATAGTTCCCTCCTCTCAACCCCCGGGTTTATCCATGCCCCGGGGGTTGAAACCTTTTTGTGTGAACAATTGTCGCTCCGATTATTTACATCTAAAAAGATTATAAAAACCTTTGCTTTTTTTCTCGTACTATAGACATTTTTTACAATTTATGCTATACTTTATTTAAGTTTTTTATTTTGGAGGTAACCACATGGCATGGTACGATGAAGCCGTATTTTATCACATTTATCCACTGGGAATGACAGGTGCCGAAAAGCAAAATCCCTACTCTTCCCCAAATCCGAGACTGCGCACCCTTTTCCCCTGGATTGACCATATAAAGAAATGCGGATTTAACGCAATTTATATAGGCCCCCTTTTTGAATCCGTAGGTCACGGCTACGAAACAACTGATTATAAAAAGTTAGATGGTCGCCTCGGTGAAAATTCTGACTTAACAGAGTTTGTATCACTTTGCCACAAAAAGGGCATAAGAGTTATTTTGGACGGCGTGTTTAACCACACCGGACGCGACTTTTTCGCATTTCAAGACATTAAAAAGAACCGCGAAAACTCGCCTTATAAAGATTGGTACTGTAACGTGAATTTTTGGGGCAACAACGAATATAACGACGGTTTTTCCTACGATAACTGGGGCGGCTATAATCTGCTCGCCAAGTTAAACCAGCATAATCAGGCAGTGCGCGAATATATTGCTGATGTTGTCCGCTTCTGGGTTAGTGAATTTGATATTGACGGCATAAGGCTTGATGCGGCAGATGTTCTTGACTTTAACTATATGCAGTCACTCCGCGCAGTTGCCAATGAAGTAAAACCCGACTTTTGGCTCATGGGCGAGGTTATCCATGGCGACTATAATCGCTGGGCAAATGACGGAACACTCCACTCCGTTACAAATTATCAGCTCCACAAAGCATTATATTCAGGGCATAACGACAAAAACTATTTTGAGATTGCCCACACTGTAAAGCGTCTTAACGATATGTTCGGCAATAAGCTGAAGCTGTATAACTTTGTTGATAATCACGATGTTGAACGTATTTATACAAAGCTTACAAATAAAGCTAACTTCACTCCCGTGCATATTCTTTTGTACACTCTTCCGGGCATTCCTTCGGTTTACTACGGTTCAGAATTCGCTATTGAAGGCAAAAAGGAGCGTCATTCAGATGACTCTCTTCGTCCGTGTCTTCCCTATGAAGAGTATGCCGAAAAGGCTAAAACAAACGAATATGTTAAGTTTATTACAGCATTGGGCAAAATTCGCCAATCTACCCCTGCCCTTTCCTACGGCGATTATAAAGAAGTAAAGCTTACATGCGAGCAGTACGTATTTTCTCGTTCATATAACGGCGAAAGTGTATTTGTAGCCGTAAACAACTCCGACAGCGATGCAACTGTTTCATTTAATGCTCCGCAGGGCGAATATCAAGGCGCACTTTTTGGCACAAAAGTAAAATCAGACGGCACTCTCAATATTAAAATCCCCGCAAATTCGGGCGATATATGGATTCTTTCAGGAGCAATTAAGGAAGCAACACCATTAAAACCAATTGTTGTTGAAAAAACAAAGCCTGTGATGCCTGCCGAGCCCGTTAAAACGCCTAAAATTATTCCCGAAACAAAACCTGAAGTAAAGAAAGTTGTTGCAGTTCCTCAAAATAAGTCCTATGAAGAAATGGATGTTGAAGAGCTCCAGCAGGCAATTCTCGATAAAATGGCTAAAAACGGTCCCGTAACAGAACAAATGAAAAAGACAGTTTATGAAAATACCCACCATGGCTCGCTTGTAACCTGGGTAAGAAGCTTTAACTGAAAGGGTAATATATCATGGCACCAGAGAAAAACAAAAATTTTTTCAAAGAGATTAGCGATCTCGCCAAGACGAACCCCGATGAATTTTTAAAAATTATCAAAACTACGGAGTTTCAAGCATTGACCGAAGAAAAGTTTTATCATTCATCCCACGCCAACACTTCTCGTTCTATAGATGTCATCAATGAAATCGGTGCTTATACAGTCAAAGCTATACGCTTGTATATATCAGCAATCCCGCACAGGACGATCAATTCAATAAGATTACTTTTTTCGGATATTCCCCAAGAAAATATCCAACCTTTAATTGATATAGAACTTGATTGGACGCTTTACCGCATTGATATCGAAAATTTTTGGAATAATGATATCATTTCAGATTGCGATGAAAAAAAAGAATGTCAAATGGGGGCGGAATGTGTTTGGTGCGATTTCAAAGAGGGAAACCCTGACATAAAAATGAATACTGTTGCCGATAATATTCGGCAGATAATTTCCGATAGTTTTCCGCAAGTTCCCATTTCTTACGAACTGAATTAAGAAGCTTTAACTGACAAAAAGCGTAGAACCGACCTCTACGCTTTTTATTGTGTAAACGAAAAAGCCCTCCGAAAATTCGGAGGGCTTTACTATCAGTTATTCTTTTTCGTGTCTGAAAATTACATTTCAGCGATAGCTGCCTGTGCTGCTGCAAGACGAGCAATCGGAACACGGAAGGGAGAACAAGATACATAAGAAAGACCGATCTTATGGCAGAATTCAACAGAAGAGGGGTCGCCGCCGTGTTCACCACAGATACCGAGGTGCATTTCGGGTCTAACCTTCTTACCGCCTGCAACAGCCATTTCCATAAGCTTACCAACACCTGTCTGGTCAAGCTTTGCAAAGGGATCGTTTTCGAAAATCTTCTTGTCATAGTAAGCATCGAGGAACTTACCAGCGTCATCACGGGAGAAACCGTATGTCATCTGTGTAAGGTCGTTTGTACCGAAGCAGAAGAATTCAGCTTCCTTTGCGATGTCTTCAGCTGTAAGACATGCTCTGGGGATTTCGATCATTGTACCAACTTCGTAGTCGATTTCAACGCCTGCTTCTGCGATTACAGCGTCAGCTGTAGCAACAACTACGTCCTTAACGAACTTAAGTTCCTTAACGTCGCCTGTAAGAGGAATCATGATTTCGGGAAGAACCTTCCAGTCAGCATGTCTCTTCTGAACATTGATAGCAGCCTTGATAACAGCCTTTGTCTGCATTTTAGCAATTTCAGGATATGTTACAGCAAGACGGCAACCACGGTGACCCATCATGGGGTTGGACTCGTGGAGGGAAGCGATGATGTTCTTAATGTCTTCAACGCTCTTACCCTGAGCAGCTGCTAAAGCTGCGATGTCAGCATCTTCTGTAGGAACGAATTCATGAAGCGGAGGATCCAGGAAACGGATTGTTACGGGGCAACCTTCCAAAGCTTCGTAAAGAGCTTCGAAGTCAGCCTGCTGCATGGGTTCAATCTTAGCAAGAGCTGCTTCTCTTTCTTCAACTGTATCGGAGCAGATCATTTCACGGAATGCTGCAATTCTGTCAGCTTCAAAGAACATATGCTCTGTACGGCAAAGACCGATACCTTCAGCACCGAGTTCACGAGCCTTCTTAGCGTCCTGGGGAGTATCAGCATTTGTTCTTACCTTAAGAACTCTGTACTTATCTGCCCAAGCCATGATTCTGCCGAATTCACCTGCGATAGAAGCATCAACTGTGGGGATAAGACCGTCATAGATGTTACCTGTTGTACCATCGATGGAGATTTCATCACCTTCATGGAATGTCTTACCTGCAAGTGTAAACTTCTTGTTTTCTTCGTCCATCTTGATGTCGCCGCAACCGGATACACAGCATGTACCCATACCACGAGCTACAACTGCTGCGTGAGAAGTCATACCGCCACGAACTGTGAGGATACCCTGAGCAGCCTTCATACCTGTGATATCTTCGGGAGAAGTTTCAAGTCTTACAAGAACTACCTTTTCGCCTCTTTCATTCCATTCAACAGCGTCTTCAGCAGTAAATACTACCTTACCGCAAGCAGCACCAGGGGATGCACCAAGACCACGGCCAGCTGGAGTTGCAGCCTTTAGAGCCTTAGCGTCAAACTGTGGGTGCAATAGTGTGTCAAGGTTTCTTGGGTCGATCATAGCAACAGCCT
>JAZPXS010000264.1:0-3716 GCA_045543775.1 Clostridia bacterium | reverse complement strand
AGACACGAATACTGCTCATTAAAGTCCATACACCCATAACACCAAGCGGCACAAGGAACGGCCATGCAATAATGGATATTGCATTAACAGCAAGACCGAGCTTTCGTGCAAATGCAAGATATATGCTGTACTGGAATGACGAAAGAGAAGACGATGCTATAAGCACAATCAGAAACGCTTTAACAATATTAAGAATAGGGCTAAAATTCGTCCACGCGAGCAGGAATGTAAATATCAGGTATGCGCCAAATAATACACCGCCCACGATAAAGGCTTTTCGGACATTGATTTTCTTTGTGCCGTCGGTGTTCTTATCGTTGTAATCAAGAATTTCAAAATAGTATGGATAAAGAAAAGCACCGGGGAGAAGCAACAAACATTTTTCTATGCCGATAGGGATAGCATCAAGACCTATGTTCAACACATTCATATTGCCCTGTGAATAAAAAATCGCCCCTATGGTAAGTAGGAACGCAATTACATATACGGCTATCCAACCATAATGGTCTGTCAGTACATTTCGTATCATGCCGTATTTAATAAGCAACACTATGAAAAAGATAGCTAATCCATAGGCAAGATATGTGCCTAAATCTTTGAACGGAGTGTCCCGGAATATGGATTGAATACCATTGAGCGATATCCAAACCTGGAATGGGCACATCAAACCTACAATGATTTTCATAGCTCGGCTTCTGAATACTTCCCGAAGCTTAGGTATCATTGGAGCAATTATCCCGAACAAGATGCAGGCGAGAGTGTTTCCCAGTGCCCACAAAAGAAAAGGTGCCACACCATATTTTTGTGCCATTTCAACACCCATCATAAGAGAGCCTACACCTGCCCATGTTGCCGCAATACTCATTGAGTAATAAAACGAAGGTTTACTTTTAAATTTTGCTGTTATTTTTGAAAACACTATGTTTTCCTCCTTTAAAGTTTTACTCGCTACAACCTTATTGGCGTATAAGCTTGCCCGAGTTAAGACCGTGTGCAAAGGAGAAACAACACGGCCGAAAACCTCCTCTCCATAAAAATGGCACCACTCCGAAGAATGGTGCCTGGCTTGTATTTAGGATTTTACAATTGTAATGATAATATAGGGGTGTAGGTATTTTCAAGTGTCACGATGCGTCATCGGGGAGTGAGTTTTCATTTTTGTTTATGTACCGATAAACAGCTGATTTTACGCTATCTTCTGAATTGCCACCACCGAGAATTGAAGCAATCGCTTTAAATGTTAAGCCTCGTTGAAACCTTAGGCGGAACATTATCATCAAATAACTATCTTCGATATTTGCCACATAAGCATCTACTGCTTCTTTGTGAATTGCTATTTCCGATAATATGTATTCCTCCCGAGCCGTAAGGTCAGCAATTTCAACAGCTAAATCACCAACCAAATCTGTTATCCCTGATGCGTGAGGCATACCTGTTAAAACCTGCGCACCGGGTAAAGCTGCATCGCGGAATTTAGCCAACAGTTCTTGTGTTTTCTGCAAACTGTTTACAAGGTCAAAATATCTATTCAATTCTTCAAGTGTCATTACAATTCACCCTTTGTTTGTTAATCATTCTTTTCGCTTGCCGTAACTACAAAAGTGGTCTAAACTTACATAGTTCGGATTTGTTGTTGCTGTGCAAATGTGTTCAGTAGTGGTAATTGCATTGCGTAAGAATACGCAATCCTTACACTTAACAACTTTCACAACATCAACAGTAGAGGTTTTTTCAATCAAGTTTAAAAAATACCTCTCGGCATTTTCCACAGTAACCGTTCCGTCAATATCGACATTCGGCATAAAGTTTACTCTTATATTTCTCTTTAAGGTTTCAGTATCAACATAAGCCATCACTCTGCACCGTCCTTGTTTCTCTAATGAACTGTCGCACCAACCTATAATCTTTTTGATGAACAGTTAAGTGCTCTTTCACCTGGGCTTTTCTGAAAACTATAACGGTCTCTTTATCCTTTTTAGCTCTTAATACTTCGTATATCCCTTTTGTGGGAAGTATCTCATAACCTTTTGAGGATAACCACCGTTTGAACAAATCCAGTTTACTTTGATGTAGTAAACATCTTTCAGCCATTATTTACAACTCCTCTACATAGCACCAACTCTGCGGCGGTCTTGTAATGTGCTTTAATCCGTTGCAACTACAATCTTCAAAAAAGCCTATACTTTCGTTGCTTTCGGAATAGTAGTATTTGCAATCCCCACACATAGGATGGTCTTTTTCGCTTTCTCGACAAGGTATTCTAAACTCGCTCAACTCTTTAGGTCTGTCATAGATTACAAGTTTTTCAATTTGCCAAGCATAACATCTTTTGCCATTTGCATATCGGTGTAATTCTTCTTCGGTGAGCAATGCACAATCTGTAACAATATGCTTTTCAAAGTCAAACGAATCGCCTTTTAATCTCTCCCAATCATCCACCGCAACATTCATCAATGTTTTTCTGCCGCCATACACAAACTCGCCTATGACTTTGCCGTTAATCAAATAGTCGGGCATATCGTCAAGTAGCCTTTTGTACTTTCCGTCCAAAAACACCCTGTCATTTGATTTCCAAAGCCTTTCGCCTTTAGTGCAGTATATGTAACACTTAAACGGTATTTCTAACTTCGGTCTTGTCTTTCTGACTTCCATCGTCTTTTTACCACTTGCAATCAGCTCACAGTATTGAGGTCGGATAGATAATAAAACTGCTTTACTCATTGTGCTTTTCCTCCTTTGGTGGGGAGGGAAGCGGCATCCAATGAGTAACCTCTACGTCTCTATCGCCTAAAGGTGACCTTTCACAAGAAAATATTTTCCCACCGAAAGCGTTTTCTTCAAGATGGCTGATGCCGACATATCCCTCACTTGTGAAAACAAGTACATCGTCTGAACAGTGATGGTCCTTTATCGGTGGCAAATCTTCATCTACGCTTATCCATTTGTTTGGATTAACCGTTGGTGCATTGTCGATATTGTGAATAATGCCTGTAACAGAACATTTTCCTTCATACACTCTTATACCGCTTGTGAATATGGTTTTTAAATTATCAGCATCTATCAGTCGCATTTTCAAAACCTCCTAACAATTCGGGGTTGTCGTGGATATTGCCGATGACTTCAAAGCACTTTCCGTTGCCGTGCGGTATGCTTACCAACCATCCCATAGAACAAGCATATTTATTAGTTCCCATAATTCCACGCATATAGAAGCCCGTAGAATTCCACTCAATAACAGAATGTTGGTCGCAGTTCCACCATCCTTTGCCAGGTTCATACAGATAGTGGACGATATCTCCTTCAAAAATATCCTTGATGTTCTTATCTGTCAAACCTGTGCATTGGCCTAATGTTTCGGGGATAATGTCAAAGATTCCACCTTGAAGTGTTTGTATAGCATATATACCGCTTTTTTCCGTTGCACACGGCATACCGTAAACCCACTCGCCGTTATCTTTTCGCTTGCCACGAAATATGCACCTACTCATTTATTCCACCTCTTTTTCAAGAAATGAGCTAATTGCAACAGCGCACGGAGCCGTGTTATTGGCTCCGTTGGTTGCTTTAAGCTGTTGGCACAAATCACGGCAGAAACACCGTTTACAGGTCAAAATGCGTATAAAGAAATTTGTCAGCTCATCGGTGGACATTGTCTGTATTTTTTCTTTTCCGGTCATTTCTTACCGCCCTTTCTGAACTTGTCGGCATTGGGACAG
>JAZPXS010000263.1:0-2558 GCA_045543775.1 Clostridia bacterium | reverse complement strand
GATTCAAGAGCTGCGCTCTTGAGCCACTTCTCACAGGTCTCTGCATAGATATGATGCACGCTGTTGCATCATATCTATGCAGAGGGATCGAAGAGGTCATAACGGGGCTGACTCGAAATCAGTTTGTGGATAACACCACACGAGGGTTCGAATCCCTCCCTCTGCGCCAAAAAAGTCGTATCAATAGGATACGACTTTTTTTATCCAAACCGCAGGTTTGGTATATCATCACGCTTTAGCGTGTATCTCATCAGCTCCTTTGGAGCTGTATATCATCACCGAAGGTGTATTCCTCTGCGACTTGATGATATACTCGCCCGAAAGCGAGATATACTCGTTTTCGGACGGATGATATTCAGCCACTTCGTGTCTGATGATATACACTTTCTACGAAAGTGATTAAAGTTACAAGCCTTTTTTTGTTTTTAGCTGTAAAATATAAATCGTTCACTTTATCCCTCTTTCGTTCAATTTATGGTGTATCGTTCAATTATTGATTCGCTTAAAAAATTATTGATTTTCAATGGATTATGTGATATAATAAACTCACCTGTAAATAAGAATTTGAACAATAGGAGAGAGTTTATATGAAAGTGATTGTTTATACCTCTAACACAGGTCATACCGCAGAATATTCAAAAATACTTGGTGCAAAAATCGGTTTGCCCGTATACTCTTTAAACGAAGCCACAAAGAAACTACAAAAAGGAACTGAAATTATATATCTCGGTTGGCTTTTTGCCAACAATATTAAAGGATATAAAAAAGCAACAAAAAAATATAAGATTTCTGCTATTTGTGCCGTAGGACTTTGTGATACAGGAACAGCTGTTGCGGAAGTCCGCAAAGCAAACTCTATCTCTGAGGAAACACCGCTTTTCACTATGCAAGGCGGTATGGATAAAACTAATCTGCGCGGAATCAATAAGTTTATGATAAATATGCTTACCAAAGGATTATCATCCAAAAAAGAACGAACTGAAAATGATGAACGAATGCTTGAGCTTCTAACGCACGATAAAAACTATGTAAGCGAAGAAAACATCACCGCTTTTATGAAATGGTTTAACGAGCAGACAAAATAAATCATCAAATTCCAATTTGTCGAACTGAAAATAGGTGCAAACCTCATATAAAAAATGCACCCATAACTCTAAATTTTGCACCCACCCGAAAATGGTATCAAAGTTTTAGATTATTCACAAAAAAAGTCGTATCAATAGGATACGACTTTTTTTATCCAAGTCGCAGACTTGGTATATCATTGAATGTATAACTCGCCTGTGGCGAGATATACATTCGTATATCATCACGCTTTAGCGTGTATCTCATCAGCCCTTTGGGCTGTATATCATCTCGGCATAGCCGTGTATACCATTTCCTGCGATTTGATGATATACAATGCTGTTGCCTTGATTTTATTTTGGTTTTAGTTTAATTTCTCCAAAGCATCCGATTCGGACTTCAAGGAATATGCGATTTTACCGTTTTTCGTTGCGTAGAATACATCCTTCGTGACAGAATGCGTGAGCGAATCATTCGAAATGCCATTGAACTCAACCCAAGATGATTCTACAAAAATTCTAAATTTGCCGGAGTCTGCCGCACCGTCTGCAAGACTTATCTTGAGTGCTACATCGCGCTCGCCCTTCCATTCAATAGCGGAATCAGCACTTTCGCCATTGACCGACACGAGCACGGCATCACCCGATGCTATTGCAAAGCTACTGGTCAGGTTGTTATCCGCGAAGCTCTCCTTAAGAGAAATGCTTATTTCATTTTCCACAGCGGAGTTGCCTGCTCCTTCGGGAAGATGAAGCTTTATCGCAGGAGCGTTTGCAGATGTGCCGTCCGGAGAATTGCTCGGTGTGTCTGCACATCCGATAAGCACAGCCAGCGCTGTTGCAAGAATAGCAATTAAGCATAGTAACCTTTTCATAGTCCCTCCTTTAAGAATTGTCATTATACACCGTTAGAAAATAGTACGGAATAGAAGCAGAAGCTTTTCTTACATTTTTACCCCCATTTTTTTGTTACTTCTTTAATTACATTATACATTACTAATATTCAAAAAAGCAACAAAAACAATTGAAAATTTATACTCCGTTTACAAATTTTTGCGTTCTTCACAAAAGGAAGATACGGGAAAAGCGGTGGGCAAAAACGCCCACCGCTTTTCCCTTATCACAGGCATTTAGTCTTCGATTTCGGCATCGTCAACTCTGCCGCCGAGAGTATACGAGATGACGAGAGCTTTTGTCTCATCAAGCACCCATACGTCTTCGTTTTCACGGTCTATGTGCCTGGTGGGCTCGCCCCACACCCGGATAAGCTCCTCGCGCTTCACTCTGTGGAGCATCCCTTCGAGCTCATCATCGGTATAAAAATTCGTCTTGATATCTTCAAGTGGCGGGATCTCTGCATCGCTTCCGCAGCCTACAATCCCGAGCGTTAATATCAATAGCAGCGTTATAGCTATTAGCTTTTTCATTATACAAATTTTCCTTGTTTTAAATATAAATTATCAGGCAGAATTACTTCTTAAAAATCGTTACGAG
>JAZPXS010000262.1:0-10188 GCA_045543775.1 Clostridia bacterium | reverse complement strand
CATATGGTTATATTTTTAAACTTAATATCTCTAATGGTATGTCCGCTGTCATCGAGACCTCGTATCTCAATTGCAGGAGCTTCGCACATTTCTCCTTTTTTGGATAAGAAACGCCCTGTAAGTCTGATATTTTCAAAAGTCATATCCGAAAACTCAGCAGATTTGCCTGCAGATTCTCCGTCATTGTTACATCCTGTGGGACGAATACGTATTCTGGGTGAATATGAATGTTTTACTGAAACATCTTTTATGTAACCGCCCCTGTCTTTGCTGCCTTTAATGTGTATGCCGAGGCTTACTTTTGCAAGGTCACAGTTCCATATACGGACATTCTTTACACCGCCTGACATTTCACTGCCAATGGCAATTCCGTGTCCCGAGTGTGCGATGCAATCAAAAATTCTGATATTTTCGCAGGGGATGTTAATGACATTACCCTCGGGATTTTTTCCCGATTTTATGGCAACACAATCGTCTCCTGTATAAAATTCGCAATTAAACAAAGTGCAATCCGATGAGGAATCGGGATCCCATCCGTCACCGTTCCAGACACCTCTGGAATCAAATGTGCAACCGCAGGTAACAATGTTTTTGGAATAAATCATATGGACATTCCAGCTTGCACCGTCTTTTAGCTTAACACCTGAAACAAGTACATTTTCGGCACAACTCACATTAATAAGTCTTGGTCTTACTCTTCCGGGGATGGTCTTACTTGTTTCACATTCCTTTACCTTTTCGCCCAAGGACTCAATATATTCTTTCATAAGAACATTTTCTACCTCAACAACATTATCAGCCAGAGTCCTGCCGCCACTGCAGATGGTTCCCTCTCCGCAAATTCTCACATTTTTGCAGTTAATACCCTTTTCTCTGTCAAGCTCACCAATATTTAAAAGCGAGCTGTATGACATATTTTCAATTCCCTCAAACCTGCTTTTAATTTTTGGCAAATAGTCTTTGACCTCGCAGGTGCCGTGAAGAATTGCATCTTTTTCAAGATATAACTCCATATCGGAATGAAGTCTCAATGCTCCCGTCATAAAATCTCCCGACGGAATATATACACACTCGTCCACTCCGCAAGCATCTATGGCTTTTTGTATGCTTTCGGTGTTTAATGTTTTACCATCGCCAACTGCATTGTAAGGGGCTTTTGTAATATCTATTCTTCTCTTCTCTTTTAATGTCTTTGCCACAAGCTTACCGATTTCAGTTCTTTCACCGTCTTTGTCTTGCATTACAACATCAAGATTATATTCGGTTTCCGGAGATAATCCTTCTGATTCAAAATGGCATTTTTCTGTTTTTCCGACAACTTCTCCGTTTAAATAAACGATGTATGTATTTCCCGGTTCATAATTATCGGGCAAATCCCAATATAAAATAACCGACTTTGGCATTATAACCTTATTAAGCATATTATATCATCCTGACTGATTATTTTTTGAAATATCCGGCTATGCCCGGAATTAAAATTCCTGCCATATTATAATTCTCATAATATCTGTCGCAGACAATCTCCGCATAATCCGGAACAGATTTTGATGTTTCAACGGAAATACCTTCATTCATTTCCTTATATAGCTTGGCATATATAGCAGAAACACCCTCTGCATATATGGAAACCTCTCCGCCAAACTCTTTTTTTGCCATTTCTACAGCATAGTCAAGCTCAAATAGTCTCAAAGCGCAAAGCGAATCCCCGAGGAAAAGCAAGTCTTTTGTAAGTCTGTCCAGAACACCATAAAAAGACTTCTCGCTTTTTGCCAAATTGAGCTTGTTGGGGAAGCATTTTCCCATTCCGGTGAGATCTATTACCAGTGCCGCTTTTCCGCTTTCTGTTATTTCTCTAATCTTGTATATATTACCGCTCACGCTGTCGGTTCCGTTGTCCCACAAGCATATAACGGTGTCTTTGGGTTGTGCATCAAACCTTGAAAATCTCAACCCCATATTGGGCATCTGTGGCTGTGAAAACCACAAATGAGGAATAACCTTCAAACCGCATCCGTACTCGGTTGCAAAAGTCCTGAGTCTCAATTCACTTTTGTTTCGGTTTTTGAAGACAGCCTCTTTCAGAAACTCCGACAAAGGCTTAGCGGGTTTTACCAAGGAATTGAATCTTTCCTTGTTTTCTTCAAAAACAAATTTTGCATCCTCAAAATCAACTCTTACTTTTCCTGAGCTTGTGCAGGACAAGCTTTTTTCGGGAAGGCTTTTGAGAACGCTTCTGTCAACTGTTTTTTCCTCACCGCTTAGGTAAAATGCAAAAAAGCTTGCAGCAGACACAGCCAAATTATCCGTATAGGCATGTGTGCTTTTGTCCGTTGTCATCTGCAGATTGTCTGCCTTGCCAAACATATCATAAAAACGCTTTGCCACAGAATATATTTCATAGGTTCCCTCTATGGGGAAGAAATCTGATTCAACGGCAAGCATCCTCACCGGTTTTGGAGCAAAACACAACAAAAACTCGTGATGGTCAAATCCTTTTTCGGTTGCACCGTACCAGATTTGTTCCGAATCCTGTGCTCCGCCCGCATACAGATAGTCTCGTCTCGTTGTCAAATAAGTTCCCGGAGCTGCAGCTTTTATTCGGGGATCGCAAAGCATCATATAACATGTCATCGTTCCTCCGCCGGAACTACCTGTTGCACCAATTTTGTCGTTGTCAACCTCAGGTCTTGATTCGAGATAATCCACCGCACGCATGGAATCAGCAATAAAATATCTTGCTATATTATCTCCAACGAGCAGACACTGTTCTCCTGTGTGCTGATGGTCGGGAGTTGCAGGAGGAATTAAGGTAGTTCCTACAGAGCTCTCATAGTAGCTTATTCTCTCGCCCTGTCCTGCGGGTTCTGTTACAAGCACTATCAGACCGACAGATGCAATTGCCCTTGCAACTCGCTGATATTGTCCGCTGAACTTACCGATTTTGGAATGTCCCAACTGAAAGAGCACTGCTCCGCAAGGCTCTTTTCTTTTTTTGGGTATGTACAGATTTGCCGTAACATATACCTTTGGACGTGATTCAAATATAACTTTTTCAATTACAAGATCAGCTTCGTCAATTTTATCAACTGTTTGTGCATTGAGGGGAAGGGATTTATCATACGGAATACCACCGAGGCTATCAATAAATACTTCTCTCATTTTATCGGCATATACTTTCAGTTCTTCTTTGGTTTTTATGCATTCTCTCTTGCGCTCTGCCTCGGCAAAGCAAACCTCTGAACGTTTTAATACATGCTCCCATAATTTGTCTTTAAGATTATAAAACGATTTTCCTAAATCAATTTTTTCTATATCCTCAAGATACATTACTCTTCCCCGCTTTCACTTGTGTCTATTCTTTTACAACTCTGAATTTCTTGCTTACAGAATCTTTTCCGTTTTCTGCAACGACGCGCACTGTAAAGTGCTCTGCTATTCTTACTGTAATTTTGCCGTTTAAAGGCATTTCTTCTCTGCCAATATAGAGCTTTGCACCATCACTTATTCTTGCATTGTAGTTTATAACACCGCTGTCTTCGTGAACATACAAAATGTTTTCATAATCTCCCATCGACACTTCAAAGGTTTCGTTACCGTTTGAAAAGCCAATAGTTTTAAGCTCTGCTTCAGGTGAGAGAAAATCTTCCTGACTAAGTTCAATCTTTTTAACCTCCAACGGCTCAAAAGAAAGTACCTGATTATCCAATCCCGATATACTAAGGCTTGCACTCTTTGAGTAATAAGTGTTATTAACTGCAAAAACATAGGTTTTTCCGTTATAACGCTTTACCGTAAGATTGAGCCAGTCCCCACCGCCTGACACGATGTATTTTGGCGAAGGCTCATCCGAGAGGATTATATCTTCATAAGCTATTACATCAGCAAATACATTTTTGTGGATTTCATACCATTCTTCACGGTTTTCGGAATCGTACATTCTTCCGAAAGAGAACCAGTCTAATCCGTCTGCCCCCTCGCATATTGCCTGCCATGCCATATTTTTGATTTCTTCTTCCGTGGGGCCTCTTAGGTCTCCTCTTTCTTTCCAATGATATCCCTGAAGAACAAGGTATACAGGTCTGTTTGGAAAACGCTCTTTATAGTATCTTACATAGTCTCCTGCTGTTGAAATGTCATCATAAATAGGATTTTCTTCGTCATCTACCAATCCTTTAACAGGATACGGGTCAGTACCCAGAATATCAACCATCTTGGTAAATATTCCATAGTTATCATAAAGCTGATCTGTAACACCAAAACTGGGATGGTCAATATCGTTTTCTGCAACAATTTCATTCATCCATCTTATCTCTTCGCCATAAATGCGTGGCTCATTTTCATCCATAAGATAGTAACCTGCAAAATACTTTTCATCTCTGTAATCCTGCGCAAGCAAAGTTAAAAACGGAACAGTATCTTCCTGCTTTGTTATCACACTTTTAGCAGTTTCGGACAGTTCACTGGTATGATATAAGGTCAGAGCAATGTGCTGGTCCTTTCCGTTTTCCTCCAATGTTTTAAGTGCATTCTTAAGAACTTCACTTCTTTTGGAATCCTTGCGTATCCACCAGGCACCGTAAGCGGATAGTGTATCTATCCCTGCATCTATCATCTGTGCCGGTACAGTATCATAATAATCGCCTGCATAAAGGCGCTTTAAGAAGGTCTTTTCTCCGTTTTTTATAATTCTTCCATTTTCATCCAGGTACAAATCCGGCTTGTAGTCCTGTGCACGCTTTCTTATGGCGCGCTCTTTTTGAGATATTACATCACCGGTTTCTTTGTCGGTAAGGATGGCTTGCAGATAATAGTCACCTTCGCTTAAGCCTTGTGACGAGAAAACAAAATTCATTTTATTGGTAAGTGTTTCTGCGTCTGAAAATCTATAAACATTATCATCTTCATCTACAAGACGAACAGAGAGATTCATATCTTCAAGCGGATAATAGGAGGTTGACTCCCCTACCGTAACAACCGCATCAATATCTGCCTGACCGTCACCATATATTAAACCTTTGTAGTTGGGTTTATTCAAAACCAACTCCAACGGATCGTCTGCCAATCTGAAAACTTCAAAATCATCAAAATAGAATGTTCCTGTGGTAGCTGCATAGTTATATGCTGATACTCTGAGCTTTTTCGCTTTTTTGGGAACAAAAATTACTTTTACTATTCTGGTCCATTCATCATCCAATTTATGGTTATATGTCTCGGTTGATTTAGCAAAACTTGTCCCCTGCTCATCTAATGCAATTATAATACCTGTGGGATCTTTTGTTGTACTGTCCGAAGTCTTATCCATCTTCATTACACAACTAAATATGTATGTACCGCTCGGCACGCCCTCTGCAGGTTCATAATAAACTGCTGCCTGTTCGTCATTTTTGGTTGCCGCAGGTCTTAATACTACAACCTGTCCATCGACATAATACTTTTCTGTATTTACGCTGAAAGGTGAAGTATTATAGTCGTCGTTTTCAAACTCCAACTTAAATATCTGCTTTTTTTCTGCACCTTCATCATAGGTAAAAATCTCAGGCATATTTTGTGCCAGTCTTGAATCAACAGGTACCTCATCATATGTAGCGGGATCATATCTGTATGATGATTCTGCAGCACTAACACATACTGAAGAAAGCATCATTAAAGTAAACATTATTAAAGCCGTTATTTTTTTCAATTATTTAATCTCCTCTTAATAACACGCTAAACTATTTGTTTTCTTAAATGGGGATGTAAAAGTGATTTACATCCCCATTATTGCAGAATACTTATTTTACTATATTATCACTTGTATAAACAGACATTATAGGAGTAATGCTTGCGAGTGAATCCCAACCAAATACCTTAATTGTGTGGCACTCGGACATATCTGCTTCTAATGTGAATTCAACAGGAATAGATTCTTCGGCGGTGAATTCAACATCTTTTTGTGCATACGCACCAAGAATATTGCCTTCGCTATCGTAGAATGCGATGAATATGCATGCTGTTCCGTCTGTATCTTTCTGAATATTAGCAGTAACTACATCACCTTCTGCTAAGCTATCATAGCTTATATCACCGATGAGAGTAAGGTCCTTAGTGTCTTTGCCTACAGAGAACGAAATTGTTTTTGTGGCAAGCTCACTATCCAAAAATCCTGCTCCGACTGCACTTACTAATGCTGAATAATCTACTGTGTAGTCTGTCATATATCTTAAGCCATTGTAGTTTACAGTCATTTTGCAGAAATCAGGATATGTAAATACCGGTGTGGCAGAAGATGGAACATTTTCGCTGTTTACAACCTTATTAACAACAAACATATTTTCGGCACCTATTACAGGCTGATTGAAAATCATATTTGTTGTTTGCCCGCCGGAAACTTCTGCTGTGAGCTTATGCTCATTCTCCCAAGGCTTAATTTTCCAGAGTGTAAAGTCATCAAATGACACTATCTGATTATAGTTGGAGACATTGTTGGTGCCACCGTCTACTTCTTTAAAGTTAGTAATTCCGGAAAAAATACCGATTTGATAACCATTATCGGTTATAGCTAAGTTTCCCCCATTACCAGTACTGGTAAACACCAATTTGCCTGTTTGTGCATCTATAAAATTAAATGTCTGTTTGTCATTTTCAAACACCCAAACAATGTTGTACCATCTGTCTTCAAAAACCTCAGCATCTTCACCTACAACAGTAGTTGCATTTTGACCTTTACTTATTTGCAGTTTGCCACTTGCGACACCATCTATTCTTGCAACTGCTCCAGAGGAATGTGATTCTGTGTAGAAGGTAATGGCTGTGCCATTTGATTTATACTCATTATTGTTATATTTAATTATTTCACCTTCAGCAGGAGCAGCCTGATCTATTTTAAAACGATAGGTTACTACAATTTTTTCATATTCGCTTGGTTTATCAGGGTTGGTTGAAAGAGGATAGTATTGGCTTGTATACAGCATAGGGGCGTTAGTGCTATCTGATGCATTTTCTGTGCTAATTGTCAAAGCATTTCCGCCATTATAACCTGCTGATCTGTAAATTGTACCTTGATAGCTTTTAGCCGCAGCTGAGTATAAAGGACTATAAGCACTGTTCTTGCTCGTATTATATCCTTTATAATTATTAGCATTGGTACCAAGATAATCTGTTTCAAAGTCATCTGTTAATTTAACTATTCTGACAACCTTGGTAGTAAATGATATTTTACCTTTCGATGGAGTATTCTCTTCATTGAAGCAACCTGTAAAGTCTAATGTGTAGTTTTCGCCATCTTCCAGTTCGGGGAGAGTTATTTCATAGGTATTTCCACTTATGTTTTCATATGTACAGGAAAGTTCTTCCCCTCCGTCCTTATACACAACTACCTTGGAACCGGATGCAAGAGACTGGTCAAAGGTTACTGTCTCCTTATGACTTATGGGAGATATTTCTTCGCCATCCTCCAATGTGCTTGTCTGAATTTCAGGTCCTTCACCAAGAGTTTTAAAGGTGATGGTGCTTGCAGAAGCTGCGTTCTGTGAGTTTTTGCAATTTTCAAAGCTCAATGTATAGTTTTTGCCTATTGCAAGCTCAGGAATAGTAACGGTATAGAAAGATGTAGTTGCATAAGTTTTACCTGCTGTCATAGCACACTCAATCGGAGTACCGCCTGCAGGAGTAAGAGTAGCCTTGAAGCCTGCCGCTAACTGCTGGTCAAATGCAACTGTTACTTCACCTACATTTAACGCAACAGTATCTCCGTTCTTTATAGTAGCTTCTGTAAAGGTTGAACCGGTTTTAAGTGCAGGTCCGCTGCTTACAGGCTTGCAAACTCTATATTCTGCGTTATCAATAAGAACTGTGAAACCTGCATTTTCTGCATTAACAGGGCCCAAAACTACACTTCCCAAAAGTCTGTTATGGCCTTTGGTAGAAGTTGCTTTTCTACTTGTATTATAGAATGTATCTTTAGCTGTTGTACTAGTATATATTTTTGTGCCTGATTTATCATAAATAGACAGATATAAATATTCATCTGCACCGGCACTCATTTCAGCTCTGTACCAGGTACCTGCTGTAAGATTAGCATTTGTAGTTGATTTACCGTTATAAGAACCACCTACCACAAAAGAATCTGCACTGAAATTTACCGAGTTAGAAGCAAGTGTACCGGAGGTGTTATAATAAAACATAGCCAAATATGGTTCTGATAATACAAATGCTGATGCATCAGATGGGATTTTTTCTATACAAAAATCATAGGAATATTTCATAAGCATTCCTGCATTGTAATCAGCAGACATATAGGACTGTAACCCTAAAGCGACAACATGATTATTATTTGATCCGACAGGGCTTCTCATCTCAAGCATCTTGCTAAGCTTACCGTCTGCACCATTTTTTTCTACTATTTTGTAAGATTCATCAGTAGAGTGAAAACTATTTGCTCCATCATCATACTTATTTGTAAAAAATGCGTGATTCTCAAGCTGAGAACCTGTGAAGCCAAAATAGTCATCTGTCACATTCATACCCTCAAAATTTTCTGTAAGTGTGCCGTTTGTCTCAGTTACAGCTGCAAAAACGCCTGTAACAGGACTGATTGTTAATAAAAGGGTAATACTCAAAAGAATTGCTGTTATTTTTTTAAACACTTTCTTTTCCTCCCAATTTTTAAATCATTATTTTATAAAAGGGTTAGTCTGAATTATTTTAAGAGATAAATATAATTCAGACAGTCCTTTCTATTTTACATATAAACTTGGTTTAAACCTTTATTCAATGACAATACTTCCGACAGCAAATGGAACAAAACTTTCTTCAATATCCATAAGCATAAGTCTTACGGTATCGCCTGTCTGCGGCTCTTGTCCAAGGTTAAAACTTTTTGTTACAGCGGAAGTTATATCCTCGTTATCAAGAACTACCATATCCATACCTATAAGCTTACTGTCTCTGTAGAGCATCGCCATCATACCGCCCGAAACAACCTCATAGCCATAGCGTTCGCTTAATGTAAAGGTTATCTCTGTTTTTGTTCCGTCGGAAGTCGGTGCATCTATCTCTATATCGTTCCAAACGTGCAAATCTTCCGTGGTAAATGTAACATCGGGGTACTCGCAAGGAAGATCTCCGTCATTTAGAATTTCGGAAAAAGATACTGTATATGCCGCGTTTCTGTCGAGCATACCGCCATAGTTAAGAGTTATCTTATCCCTTGTTGCGTTATAATCTGTTGTGACACCTGTAACAGTTTTGTCGCCTTTTTTAAGAATTAAATCACCCGAAACAGCCTGGTCAAAGCCAAAGCTTATCTCTGCATTTCTGCTGATTTCCGAAGAAGGATTTTCTATAGATGCCTTTGTCACCTTTGCCGGCAATTCACTTGGATTGTATATAGCAATCTCGGCATTATCGACCTGAACAACAGTATAGTTGTCTATGGTATAAAGCATTGTACTGCTGCCCTGTCTGATTTTAACAAAGTGTATGGGATTAATCTGGAAGATATCACCCTGGTCATATAAGCTATCTACTGTATTGGATAATACAATCTCATCTGTCTCTGGGTCCAAAATACTTGTGGTGTAGCTTCCGTCTGCCCCAACAGTGGCAATAGCCCTGTACCATTTGTCAATATCAGGTGTTAAGTATGCACTGTCTCCTGCATTATATGCCTGAAGTTTATTGGCAGCACCGTCTGCTCCTTCCGAAGTTTCGTTCAAAGCAAAACCGCCTTTACCTTTGACATTTCTAAGCATATAGAAGAATCTTTCATTATTGCCGGAGGCATTTGTGCACTCTGTAGAAAGAGAGTTAAATCTTATATCCATTGAAAAACGTATAACTTCTCCTGCGTTATATGTAATCTCTCTGGTTTTGAGCGCAACCTTATCATTGATTGTTTGCTCTACGCCGTCCTTAACTCTATAGTGCGAAGCTTTTATAACCTTGTTCACACTTTCATCTTCGTTAACTCCAAGCTCCTGAACACAAATAGCAGAGTATCCGGCATTATAAGCAAGAACTTCTGTTGAATCCTCGGCATAACTTTCAACAGGATAGGAAGTACTGTTTTCTCTTGTTCTTCCGGTATCAAAGTTGTCTTTATACACTACCATTTCTGCATCAGCGCTCACACTGATTCCGGTTGAGCAAACAACAGAGAAAGCTAATGCAATACTTATAAACAAGGATAAGTCGGATCGTAGCCATGTC
>JAZPXS010000261.1:0-2040 GCA_045543775.1 Clostridia bacterium | reverse complement strand
GGTTAACATAATTATATCACATACTGATAAACATTTACAGTATAAATATTTTCATTTACCGCCTTATTTTGACAAAATTCACCTCCGGTTTGCTGTATAATAGACATAGGTGATAGATTTGAAAAAGCTTATAGTTTTCTTTGCAGTATGCATTTTGCTGTGCGGATGTTCAAAAAAGGAAATATATATACCCGATACATATTCAGTTTCCGGAGAGGTTGCCGTAACTTTTTTTGATATGGAATATGGAGCCTGCACACTAATTGATGCAGAAAAATCCAGTATTCTTATAGGGTGCGGAGGTGCTGATGACTTTCCTTTGCTGTATGAGTATCTTCGCTCAAAAGAGGTTAACATAATTAATGCGTTGATACTTCCCGGTGAAACGGCATATACCGGGGGATTTCAGAAGATTGCGGCAAATTTTGATGTAGAAGAAGTGTATGTGCCCGAAAATATTAAAGATATTGCAAAATACAGGACAATATCTAATCTCGCTGCCGATGATAATAGCTTTTATGTAGCAAGTGACGGAACAAGGATTTACGACAAAGATGGTTTGTATATTGATGTTATATCGTCAGGGGTTTGCAGTGAAGAAGCCTTCTTGAGCCTGTACATAACATATGGAGAAACTTCATTTTTCCTTGAAGGTAACGGAGATTTTGTGGCGGAGAGGCAGATGCTGCTGAGCGGAGGGGAACTTATAAAGGCAGATGTTATATCTGTTCCGCACTGCGGTACAAAATACCTTCCATCCGAGGAATTTCTGGAAGCCGTAACCCCCGCATATGCAGTTATTCCCGTGTATGGTGAGTGTACACCGCAGCTTACACTGCAAAAGAAAATAACAGAAAGGGGAACAGAAATTCTGAGAACAGATACCGATGGCACTATAACATTTGTGTCTGACGGAAAAAAAGTAAAAAGCTATCATAAAAAATAAAACAGGGCGTTATCTCATATTACAGAGAAACGCCCTGTTTTATTTTAAATTTATCTGTTTAATATAAGCTTAGTAAGCTCAACGGGTTCAACAATTTTTCCGTCCTTGTAAACTCTCATATTGCCGGAAGCAATTTCATCAATGAGGATTACTTCGCCGTTGTTGTAGCCAAACTCAAATTTGATATCCCAGAGGTCAAGACCAATGGACTTTAAGTCGTCAGCAACAATTTTTGTAATCTTGAGTGTCTGTTCCTTCATGCTTTCAAAAAGGTCATAGGTCATAACACCAAGAGCTGCAAGACCTTCGCCTGTTACGAGAGGATCACCCTTTTCGTCATTCTTAAAGGTGCATTCAACATATCCGCCTTCCAAAACAGTACCGTCTTCGATATATTCACCGTATCTTCTTACGAAGCTGCCTGTTGCAACAAGACGGCAGATAACTTCCAGACCGTGACCGAAAACAGTTGCAGGAAGCACTTCCATGGTAGCGTTATCAATATCTGCACTTACATAGTGAGTCTTGATTCCTGCTTTTTTAAGAAGCTCAAAATAGTGTATGGAGGTTTTGAGGTTTTCCTTGCCTATACCATCTATTGTAAGTCCTACTGAGTTTTCACCGGGATCAAACACCCCGTCTTTTCCTGTGCAGTCGTCCTTGAATTTCAGCATTACATTGCCATTTTCAAGTTCGTATACATCTTTTGTCTTTCCCTGATAAATCATTTTCATAGTGTTGCACGCTCCTTATATATTCTTTATTTTCTTTCTACGCCAAGCTTAACATTTTCGCCATTTATGTTCCAGTCCTTCATATCGGAGTAGTCACCGGCGGTAATGCTGTCTGCAAGAACTTCTTCCTTTATGAATTCTGCATTTTTCTGCATTATGCCTTCAATCTTGTCATTTCCGGACACATAAACATTGATGTGATCCATAACTTCAAAATCGGAGTCTTTACGCATTGACTGAATTTTACTTATTATTTCTCTAACAAAGCCTTCTTCAATAAGCTCGTCGGTGAGGGTAGTGTCAAGCACAACGGTTATGCCATAATCGCTTTGTGTTGCATAGCCGTCACTGTTAGCGGAT
>JAZPXS010000260.1:0-6150 GCA_045543775.1 Clostridia bacterium | reverse complement strand
TTACAGGACTTGTTGTATGCGGTTCCACAGGAGAATTTTCAAGACTTAGTTTTGAAGAAAATATAGATATTATGAAAATTGTAAGCAGGGTAAATGCAGGAAGAAAGCATTTTATCTGTGGTGCTACGGCAGGGGACAACTATACGGCAAATAAATATGTAGAAGCCATAACAAATCTGGGTGCAGACGGAATTCTTCTTGCCCCTCCGTACTATTTCAAGCTCAACGACGATGAAATATTTGAATACTACCGTGATGTTATAAAAAATAACAGTGCAAGACTTCCTGTTGTAGGCTACAACATACCCCAATGCACAAACAGAATATCGGTTCCTGTTTTTGAAAAGCTCCTTGATTTTGAATGTGTCAAGGGATTCAAGAATTCATGGAACGATATGCAGGAAATAACCTCGGAAATTGCCATAAGGGACAAAAAACGTAAAGATGTTGCCATGTTTACCGGTCTTGATGCCTGCCTTTACGGAACACTGTCCCTGGGAGGAGACGGAGTTTTTTCGGCAATAACATATCTTATGCCGGAAATTATGGATGTTATATATTCAGAGTTTGGGAAGAGCGAAAAATCATTCAGGTGTCAGTGCGAGCTTATTGAACTTATAGATGTTATCAACAGATTCACTTTTCCCTACGGATACAGAGTTCTCAGCGATGCACTTTTTCAGAGCCTTGGTACAGGCCGTGAGGGTGTGCCTATGGTTATGCGAAATATGGCATATTCTGCAAAAAAGGAAATGCGTAATATATATGAAAAGCTTTACACCAGCTATGTAAATCCAAGAGTAATTTTTTAAAAGAGAGGAATAGATGATATGAAAATAACAAGAGTAGAACCAATTTTATTATCCTACAGATATACCCCTGATGAACAGTGGGGCTGGTCCGGAGGAGAGGTAAAGGTGTGGCACACCTCCCTTGTACGGGTGTGGACGGACGAGGGAATTTATGGCCTTGGTGAAATGGGAACAGGTCACTATATACCGGAAGCGGCAAAGTCTATATGTGAGTTTTTGGAAAAGACAATTGTCGGCTCCGATCCGTTTGAAATAAGTGTTCTCTACGACAGAATGTACAAGCTTGGTGCAAACTGGGGAAGACGCGGTATTGCTATGGGTGTAATAAGCGGTATCGAAAATGCTCTCTGGGATTTAAAGGGTAAAGCACTTGGTGTTCCCGTTCATTCACTTCTGGGTGGAAAATTCCGTAATTCCATCCGTGCATATGCAAGCGGCGGTATGGAACAGCCAAACGATTCACTTATAAAGGAAGTAAACAGCTATCTTGAAAGAGGCTTTACCGCCGTAAAAATAAGAGGCGGTTATAATGCAAAAAGAGATATCGAAAAGGTTAAAGCCCTGAGAGATGCTCTTGGCTATGATTTCGACCTTGCTATAGACTGCGGTCAGGGTTATGTGCCTTTTGCATGGTCTGCCAAAGAGGCAATAGGTGTAGTAAAAGGGTTAGAAGAATACAAGCTTATGTTCATAGAAGAGCCCTGCCGCACAGATGAGCTTGATGTTTATGCCGAGGTTAAGAAAGAAAGCGGTTCAACACCCATTGCAGGCGGTGAAAACGGATGTTCAATCTTTGAATACAAGGCACTTATAGATAATAAATGTGTAGATATCATTCAGCCCGATGTTACTCATGCAGGCGGTATCACAGAGGTAAAGAGAGCTGCAGAATATGCTGCATTAAACGGTATTACCGTAGCACCTCATGTATTCCGTTCGGGAGCTTCATTTGCGGCACATCTTCATCTTCTCAGCGCTATACCAAATGCTCTTATATGCGAGTTCCAGCAGATTGCAAATCCGCTTCGTGAGGAGCTTCTCAATCAGCCGATAAAAATGGTAAACGGCGAGATTGCAGTTCCCGACGAACCCGGATTAGGCATACATATAAATGACGAAATTATCGAAAAATATGCCTATATCCCCGGCAGCGAGCAGAGATTTAAGGTGGAATCAAAATAATGATAACAGATTTGAAAAGACTGGATTTTGCAAATATAGATTGCAAATCCTCCATACTGGTTAAAGGATATTCCCAAGACGAAACGATAAATATAGGCTGTTTTGGATATTATTTCAGAAATGACGGCAAAAATGTGGTGATAGATACAGGCATAGAAGATATAGACACCGCAAACCTAACCAAATCAAGCACCGACGACTGGAAAAGGGCAGATGGCGAAACGAATATTGCCCAAAACCTCTCACGCATAGGAGTGCATCCCGATGATATAGATGAGGTGTACCTTACACACTCTCACTATGACCATATATCGGGCGTGTGCAATTTTGTAAATGCAAGGATATATATGGCTCGGGCAGAGTACAGATATCTGTGCACACCGTCAAACCCTCACAACCGATTTCTTTCGGATGTAATAGCATTTTTGCAAAGCAAGGCAAAAGAAGGTATGCTTACTCTTATAGACAAGGAATATTCCTCCTGCGGTATTACCTGCAGGGTTGTGGGCGGACATACCGTAGGAAGTATGCTTGTTTTTGCAGGGGATTATCTCTTTGCGGGAGACAGTATTTTCCTGTTGGAAAGTATAGATATAGGTGCACCCATCGGCTTTTCAAATGATGAAAATGCCTCACTTGAAGCACTTGAAATTTGCATAAATCACAAAGGAACTGTCCTTACAGGACATGAAAGGAAATGCATATGTTTGATTTAAACGGAAAACTTGCTCTTGTTACAGGTTCCAGCCGTGGAATAGGCAAGGCTATAGCCAAGAGTCTTCTTATGGCAGGTGCAGATGTTATAATTCACGGAAAAAGCAACAGCGATAATCTCCGTGCTGCACTTTCGGAATTAAAAACCATTAAAGACGGTGTATATGCCGAGTACGCAGATACATCAGATCCCGAAGCAATAGAAAAAATGTTTTTGAGAATAGAAAAAAACATCGGGAAGCCCGACATCCTTGTTAACAATGCTGCCGTACTCAGCCGTAAGCCTTTTATGGAGCTTGATTACAAAGAGTGGGACGCAGTAATGCAAACCAATTCACGCGGTTACTTTCTGTGCAGTCAGTATGCGGCAAAAAATATGATAGAGAAAAAGAGCGGAAGAATAATCAATGTTTCCTCAATTTCTCAATTTGAAGCCGCTCCTGGAAGAATACATTACTGTGCTTCAAAAGCTGCCATAGGTATGCTTACAAAAGGTCTTGCCCTTGAGCTTGCCCCCTATGGTATTACTGCCAATGCCGTTCTCCCGGGAAGCATTCATACTGATTTTAACAATGATGTATTGAGTGACAAAGCCTATTATGATAACTGTGTGGCAGGTATTCCCCTGGGCAGAATCGGCAAAAGCGACGATATAGCCGGTGCTGTGGTTATGCTCGCCTCCGATGAGGCATCGTATATAAGCGGAGCGGAAATTGTAATAGACGGTGCAAAAACTGTATTTTAAGGAGTGGTATTTTATGTTCAAAGGTGTATGTCCTGTTGTGAATGTTCCTTTTAACGAGGATTATTCCATAGATTTTGACGGACTTGGGAATATAGTTGATTATGTTGCAGAAGAGGGTTGCACAAGTGTTTGCCTTTTTGCTTTCAACAGTGAACCTCACAAGCTTTCATTTAGCGAGAAAAAGCTTACAATACAGAAGTTTCTGCAATCTGTAAACAGGAGAATAAAAACCCTTATAGGTATTGTGGAAAATTCCATAGCAGACTGTATAGAGCTTGGACTTACTGCAAAAAAGTACGGCGCCGACGGAATAATTCTCTATCCGCCTGCACTTTCCACACCAAATGGTGATGAACTCACAGGCTATTTCAAGACTATAGCCGATGCAGTGGGACTCCCTGTTATGATACAGGACAATCCCCGCTCCACCGGTGTCAATATGAGTCTGGAGTTTCTTTTGGATGCATACGATAAGATACCGTCTTTTGAATACATAAAGGTAGAGTGTCCCATACCTATGCGAAAAATGAAAAAAATTATCGAAGCCACAGACGGCAAGATGAAGTGTTATAGCGGAAACGGCGGAATCTTTGCTGTGGATGCTTTCTTAAACGGTGCATACGGAATTATGCCGGGTGTAGTTATGTGCGGACATTTCAACAGAATGTACAAGCTTCTGGCAGAGGGTAATATATCCGAGGCAAGGAGTATGTTTGAAAAAATTCTTCCATTCACGTGGTTTGAGGATCAGTCGTTGGAATTCTATATTTCCTGCGAAAAATATCTGCTTAAGGAAATGGGAATAATAAAAAGTGCCACCGTAAGGAAACCCGAGGTTAAGCTTTTGCCAAACGAAATTGAAGAGTTAAAAACGCTTTTTGCAAGATTATAAAAAAGAGAACCTGTAGCATAAATATCCTTTTGCTACAGGTCTTTTTTATGAGTATTTTGTATAAGACTTAGGTATTGACTTGGTGTCATATCTTCAACACGTTTAAAAATAGTGGCAAAATAGTTGCTGTCGGAAAAACCGCTTTCATAAGCAACCTCGGTTATCACATTACACTTTTCCATAAGCCTCTTTGCATAAGCTATTCGGGAGGCATTTATATATTCTTTAATTCCCATTCCGACCTCTTTCTTGAATTTTTTGGACAGATGGCAGGGACTAAGAAAGAACGTTTGAGCAATATCTGTAAGGTTCAGTGCATCGTAGCTTGCACTGTTTATGCAACTGTTTATGTACTGACACACCTTTTCTATTACAGAAAGCTGACTATCTCTCTTTTTGCTTTCTTCCAAAGAAAATCTGTCAAGAAGGGTGATGATTTCCGATATGTAGTATTGGGACAGGAGTTTCCAGTGCTTTTTTTGATCACGGTATTCGTGGTACAATTTTGAAAACAGGATATCAAAATTTACATATTCCTCTGAGGAAATAAGAATTTTCTTTTTTTTGAAAATTTCTTTGATTTCATCTGCAAAGTCCGCATCAAGAAATTCGGGAGAAAACTTTATGATAAAGTACACATAATTCTGATTAGACAAAATAGCCTTGTGAATGGTGTTTTTATCAACAAGTATTATACTTTTGTCTGTGGCAGAAACCATAGTGTCTTCAATAAAATAGGTAAAATTTCCGGAGCGAACATACACCATTTCGTAGTATGCGTGGGAGTGATTGTCGGACTGAAGGTCTGCTTTATCTTTGATTTTTTGAATTGAAAATATCTGTTTCGCTATAGCATCCATATGGGCACCTCAACAAAAAATACTTGATACTTTCAGTATATAACTGACAAAAGCTTTTGTCAATACACCTACCGGTGTAATAAATGATTTTTAAATAAGACATCAATTTTTTAAAGATATGATTTGTTGAAAAAAACTATTGACAAAAGTGTTTTTGCGGTTGTATAATGTAATAAATCAATATTACAACAAACCGTTGAGACAGAAAAAAATCAGGTCAAGCTTCTTATGAGCGAGCGGATTACGGTGTGAGTTCCGCAGAAGTCCCTGAATAATATGGACTGTTGAGGGCAGTGTTAAATGCACTGACGTAAGACTTGCGTAAGAAGTCGGGGATATGATGGTATCCCGCTAAGGAATCCTTTGGATTTGAAGCAAGGTGGCACCACGGAGTATATTCGTCCTTGAAAACACATTATTTGTGTCTTCAAGGACTTTTTTGTTGTAATGCTGAAAAATTATATTATTTTTGGGAGGCATTTATTTATGAAAAAAGATTACAGAGAGTTTCAGACCTATTTAAAGAACTTTCCTTCAAAGGACGGTTATTTCGGCGAGTTTGGCGGTTCATTTCTTCCCCCTGAGCTTGTACCTGCTTTTGAGGAAGCAGACAGGGCATATGAGGCTATTTGCCACTCTGCACAGTTTATAAACGAGCTTCGCAGAATCCGCAAGGAGTTTCAGGGCAGACCAACTCCGGTTTACCACTGCGAGAGACTTTCCAAGATTTTCGGAAACTGCCAGATTTATTTAAAGAGAGAGGATCTCAATCACACTGGTGCTCACAAGCTCAACCACTGTATGGGCGAAGCACTCCTTGCAAAATTCATGGGCAAAAAGAAGCTCATCGCAGAGACCGGTGCCGGTCAGCATGGCGTTGCCCTTGCCACCGCAGCAGCATATTTCGGTCTTGAGTGCGACATCCACATGGGCAGCGTGGACATT
>JAZPXS010000259.1:0-2154 GCA_045543775.1 Clostridia bacterium | reverse complement strand
GGGGAAAAGTATTTCAGAGATCTGGAAACCGATGTTGTCCGTGATGTATCATCGGTGGGCTCCAGAATTATTTCAACCGGAGGCGGAGTGATACTAAGAGAAGAAAACGTACTCGCTCTCAAAAGAAACGGTAAAATATTCTTTATAGATGCTGATTTAAACAGACTTATGCCAACAGATAACAGACCTCTCTCCGATACAGAGGATAAGCTGAAAAAGGTCTACAATGAGCGTATAGGTATTTACCGATCTACGGCGGATGTAATCATAGCTGATATGGCAACACCTGAGGATGAAGCGGACTATATTCTCAAAAGCCGCACGGAACTGTTAAATTAAACGACAAACCAAATTGGAGGAAATAAAGATGAATATGGAATTCAAACGCAAATTGCCAATCCCAAAGGATATAAAGGAACAATACCCTGTAACAGCAGAGGTAGAGAACATAAAAACAAAGCGTGACGAGGAAATTAAGTCAATATTTGAGGGAAAGGATGACAGATTAATACTTGTTATCGGACCTTGCTCTGCAGATCACGACGATAGTGTTATAGATTATATTTCACGTCTAAGGAAAGTTCAGGAAAAGGTGTCCGACAAGATACTCATTGTTCCCAGAATATACACTAACAAACCCAGAACAACCGGTGACGGATACAAGGGTATGCTTCATCAGCCTGATCCGAACAAGGGTTCTGATATGTTAAAGGGTGTTATTGCAATAAGAAATCTGCACCTTCGTGCAATCAAGGAAACGGGTTTCACCTGTGCAGACGAAATGCTTTATCCCGAAAATTACAGATATCTTTCCGATTTGTTATCTTATGTGGCAATCGGTGCCAGATCGGTAGAAAATCAAAAACACCGCCTAACTGCAAGCGGACTTGACATTCCCGTAGGTATGAAGAATCCCACCTCCGGAGATATTTCTGTTATGATGAACTCAATTACCGCAGGTCAGCACTCCCACACATTTATTTACCGTGGATGGGAGGTAGAAAGCCACGGAAACCCTCTTTCTCACGCAATACTTAGAGGATATGTGAATAAACACGGACAATCATTGCCCAACTATCACTATGAAGACCTTATCCACCTTGCGGAAGTATATGAAAAATCAGGACTTGCCAATCCGGCAGTTATTGTTGATACCAACCACGCCAATTCAGGCAAAAAGTGGATGGAACAACCAAGAATTGCCAAGGAAGTTCTCCATAGTTGCCGTCATAGTGCCGATGTTAAGAAGATTGTAAAAGGACTTATGATAGAAAGCTACATTGAAGATGGCAACCAGAAGCCGGAAGAGTGCATCTACGGAAAATCCATTACCGATCCCTGCCTTGGATGGGAAAAGACAGAAAAGCTTATTTACGATCTGGCAGACGTTCTTTAATGTGTTTTTGAAAAATATAAGAAAAAAGCATACCTGTGTAACATAAATTACACAAGTATGCTCTTTTTTATAAAAATTTATCAGTACTGGAAAAACTCATCCTCTTTGATTGTTGCGGCAAGATTTTCGCTTATTATGATGTGAGTGGGATTTTCTCTAAGCTGCAAAATTGATGCAGGTGCTTCCTGAGAAGGCTCACCGAATATGCAAAGTCTTGATGTTAATCTCTGCCATGTAACCTGCGAGCCGGCAGTGGTGATACCGTGCATATCAAGAACATTTTTTGCCTTCATGGCATCTCTGGGGCCCATCATTGCTCCCTTGGGAGGAACTTTGGAAATATCTCCCGACATACCGAATCCGCCGTGTAATGAATTTTGTGCAATAGTAAGCGGGTGGAGGGATGCAACCTTTGCAGGCTGGTTAAGATATTCCTCCATTGTTGGCTTGAACCAGTCCTCAACAGGATCTATAAATGCGAGATGTCCGGGCCATCCGGGACCTGAATAAACAATATCTGCTTCTCCGTCGGCTTCGAGCATCTTTGAAAAATCCGGAGTTGTTTTGTTGCTGTGATATATAAAGTTTTCCTCTTTAAATCCAAGGTTTGCAATATTGTCAATCATATAATGCTTAAATGCATATCCGAAGCCTGCCTTGTATGTAAGAGGTGCTATATTTCCGTCTTCGTCAGCCCATTCATCCATCATATAGAATTTGACATTTCTGCAGCTTACATTCATTTCGTTGAGCATATA